>DAOUQK010000094.1 GCA_030625695.1 Paracoccaceae bacterium
TCCGCCAAAGCAGGTAACGGGGCAAAGGCAACGATCAGGGCAGTGATAAGAGTGGTGGCTAAAGTCAGGCTTTTAAACACGTGATGTACGGCTTTCTTACAGAAAATGAGGCTTTGTTTGCAGAATGGTTTACCGTGCCAGAATTGAAATGGCCAATCAAGGTTTGTTGAGAACCCTTGTGATACGGTTACAAAAAGGGTGATTCTCCAGGCCTTGCTCAATTGTGTACGATTGTATACAATAGTGTCGCAACCCGGCTTTTACCCTTGTACGACCGGACGCGCTGGGGCAAACAACGCCTGACAAAGTTCCGTTAACCACGTATTTGACCAAGAGGAAGGCCATCAGATGCCCATCACCGTTGGACATGACAGTGCCAAAACACGCAAAACCCTAAGCGTGAATGGCAAAACCCTTGCCTATTATTCCATTCCTGCCGCAACGGCCGCAGGCTTGGGCGATTTCAGCGCCCTGCCAGCCGCTCTCAAGGTGGTTCTGGAAAACATGCTGCGCTACGAAGATGGCAAGACAGTGCACACGGACGATATCCGCGCCTTTGCCGATTGGGCCAATCAAGGCGGAAAAAACCCACGCGAGATTGCCTATCGTCCGGCACGGGTACTGATGCAGGATTTCACCGGCGTCCCTGCCGTGGTGGATCTGGCGGCGATGCGCGACGGGATTGTTGCCCTTGGGGGACGGGCCGAACAGATCAATCCGCTGTCCCCGGTTGACCTGGTGATTGACCATTCGGTGATGATCGACAATTTCGGCACACCGCGCGCCTTTGCCCTGAATGTCGAGCGGGAATATGAACGTAACATGGAGCGTTATACTTTCCTTAAATGGGGTCAAAACGCGTTCAACAATTTCCGCGTGGTTCCACCCGGTACTGGCATTTGCCATCAGGTCAATCTGGAATATTTGTCCCAAACGGTCTGGACAGACGTAGACCAGAACGGTGATGAGGTCGCCTATCCCGATACGCTGGTTGGCACAGATAGCCACACCACCATGGTCAACGGCATGGCCGTTCTTGGCTGGGGTGTGGGCGGGATCGAGGCCGAAGCCGCCATGCTGGGCCAGCCGATTTCGATGCTGATCCCCGAGGTTGTGGGGTTCGAACTGACTGGCGAGATGACATCAGGCACCACCGGCACCGATCTGGTGCTGAAAGTGGTGGAATTGCTGCGCGCACACGGGGTTGTCGGTAAATTTGTCGAATTCTACGGCAAGGGGCTGGATCATCTGCCTCTGGCTGATCGCGCAACAATTGCCAATATGGCACCGGAATACGGTGCCACCTGCGGGTTTTTCCCGATTGACGGTGAGACGCTGAATTATATGCGCAAAACCGGACGTGACGAAGACCGGATTGCGTTGGTCGAGGCCTATGCCAAAGAAAACGGTTTCTGGCGTGGAGCGGATTATGCGCCGGTCTATACCGCAACCCTGACACTGGACATGGGCACGATTGTACCGGCCATTTCCGGCCCGAAGCGGCCACAGGATTATATCGCCCTGACCGATGCCAAAACCGCCTTTGCCCGTGAAATGAAGGACACGTTCAAGCGGCCCATGGGCAAGCAGGTCGCCGTCAAAGGCGAAGATTACACCATGGACAGCGGCAAGGTGGTGATCGCGTCCATTACCTCCTGCACCAACACCTCGAACCCTTATGTGATGATTGGTGCCGGGTTGGTGGCGCGCAAGGCTGCCGCCTTGGGGATGAACCGCAAGCCATGGGTCAAAACCTCGCTCGCGCCCGGGTCACAGGTGGTTTCGGCCTATCTTGAGGCCGCGGACCTGCAAAAGGACCTTGATGCGCTGGGTTTTAACCTTGTCGGCTATGGGTGCACCACGTGTATTGGCAACTCGGGACCTATTCAGCCCGAGTTAAGTGCGGCAATTGCCGAGGGCGATCTGGTCGCCACCTCGGTCCTGTCGGGCAACCGTAACTTTGAGGGACGGATTTCCCCGGATGTGCGCGCCAACTACCTCGCCTCACCGCCTTTGGTGGTGGCGTATGCGCTGGCCGGAACCATGGATATTGACCTGGCCAGCGACCCTATTGCGCAGGATCGCGACGGCAATGACGTTTATCTGAAAGACATCTGGCCGACGTCCAAAGAAATTGCCGATCTGGTTGATCAGACCGTGACGCGGGAGGCATTTTTAGAGAAATACGCTGACGTCTTCAAAGGCGACGACAAATGGCAGGCGGTCAAGACCACGGATGCCCAGACCTATGACTGGCCACCCACTTCGACTTATATCCAGAACCCGCCATATTTTCAGGGCATGTCGCCCGAACCCAGTCAGATCACCGATATAGAAAACGCCCGGGTTCTGGCGGTTCTGGGCGATATGATCACCACTGACCATATTTCGCCAGCCGGGTCGTTCACCTCGGAAAGCCCTGCCGGGCAATATCTGACCGACCGGCAAGTGCCCCAGCGCGAATTCAATTCCTACGGCTCGCGGCGTGGCAACCATCAGGTGATGATGCGCGGCACGTTTGCCAATATCCGCATCAAGAATGAGATGCTTGATGGGGTTGAGGGCGGGTATACCAAAGGCCCTGATGGCACACAGGCGTCGATCTTTGATGCGGCGATGGAATACGCCGACGCCGACCAGCCTTTGGTAGTCTTTGGCGGCGTGCAATACGGCGCCGGGTCGTCGCGCGACTGGGCCGCCAAAGGCACGGCGTTGCTGGGCGTCAAGGCGGTCATCGCCGAAAGCTTTGAGCGTATTCACCGTTCAAATCTGGTGGGCATGGGGGTTATCCCGTTTGAATTCACTGGTGGCGAGGGGCGTAAATCTCTTGGGCTGACGGGTCAGGAAACCGTGTCAATTCACGGGCTTGATACGATCACTCCCTTGGCCGAGGTGCCCTGTACCATCACCATGGAAGATGGCAGTACCAAAGAAATTACCCTGAAATGCCGGATCGATACCGCGGTTGAGATTGAATATATCGAAAACGGCGGTGTGCTGCATTATGTGCTGCGTAATCTGGCCAAAGCGGGCTGATCCCTGCCCGGTCTACCAGCCCCGGCGTGTCGAGTCGCCGGGGTGAACTGCCCTGAAATCACCCGCAATAATTGTTTCGTTTTGTTAACAAACGGCGCAGAAACTCGCCCATGAGTGCGCGATTTTCTGCGTAGCCGAACCTTGATGACCAGGTTAATTTTCTAAATTCCCGCATAATTTCAGTGTAATACCATGCGTTCCTCATCCAATGTCCGAATTCCGAACACGCGACTATTTTTTGCCAAAAACTAAAGGTTTGTTAACCAGATTCATTGAGACTCAAGGGGTGAGTTTGAATGAGTTCTGAAAGGTCGCTTTGGTTTGCAGGGTACGATTGTTATCATTGACGCGATATCAACCAACCGGATTATGCTGAAAGTTCAGCTGTCTTCGGCCTGGTATCATGTTGTTCAGGCCGATGGGCTGATGGGTCTGGTCGACTTGCTGCACCGCACCCGGCCTGACCTGATTATTACGGCGATGGATCTGCCGGATGGCACCGCCCTTGACTTGCATGCCCTTTTGGCGGGCGAGCCTGGGTTGGCGGCAACACCGATTATCGCCATTACCCCGCAAAACGACCACGCCGCACGGCTTAGGGCGCTGGCGGCTGGCATTGACGACGTTTTGGTGCAACCGGTGGACGATATGTTGTTGCAAGCACGGATCCGCAGCCTGATCCGCACCAGAAGCCTGATTGATGATTTGCGCCTGCAAGGCGGCTCCCCCCGCGCCCCTGGTTTGGCCCCCGGTCTGGCAGAAGCGGCGGCAGAGTTCGCAATGCCCGCACGCGCCTCCGATCCGGTCTTGCCGGTTAAACCGGGAAATGTCGCCATTGTCACGGATGATGCAGTCACCAGCGCGGTTTGGCGCGCCCGTCTCAAGGGCCTTACAGCGCATCACTTGCAAGGGCACCAATTTGCCAATGCCCAGACGTTGCTGGAAGCACCCGAGCCTGACGTGATCGTGCTCGAACTGCCGCAATCCCACGAAAGTGCGGGGCTGCGGTTGCTGGCCGATCTGCATGCGCGCGGGGCCACACGCCACGCGGCGATCATTTGCGTGCCCAATCCCGCCAGCCCGGGCAGTCCGGCCCTGGCGGCCGAAGCACTTGACCGAGGCGCGCAGGACGTGCTGCAAAACGGGTTCTGTGCACAAGAATTGATCGTGCGGATCGACACCCAACTGCGGCTTAAGGCGCGGATGGACCAAATGCGCAGCAATGTACGTGACGGGCTGCGCGCAGCCTTGCGCGACCCGATGACCGGGCTGTTCAACCGGCGCTATGCCATGCCCTGGCTGTCGCGCACGGCGCGTTGTTCGTCTGACAATGGCCACAGCTTTGCGGTGATGCTGGCCGATCTGGATCATTTCAAGCAGATCAACGATCAGTTTGGCCATCCGGCAGGCGACGTCGTTCTGATCGAAACGGCCCGCCGTCTTAAGGCCGCATCGCGTGGCGATGACATGATCGCCCGCATCGGTGGCGAAGAATTTATGATCGTCCTACCGATGGCCGGTCAAAACGAGGCCATGCTGGCGGCGGGCCGTCTGTGCCGCGCCATTAATGCCACGCCCTTTGTTGTGCCTGGTTTCAGCCAGCCGATCACAGTGACGATCAGTATCGGCATCGCGGTCTCGCCCCCCCCGGCCTGCCCGCTTGACTCAAGCGTTGGTGAATTTGGCGACCATATTAGCGATTTGTTGATTACCCAGGCCGACCGCGCGCTGTATCAGGCCAAAGGGGCCGGGCGGAACCAGATTACTTTGGTTCGTCCGGCGGCTTAAGCGTCTGGGAAGGTGGGTTAAAACCCCACCCTACGGTTTGTTGACAGGCAAATTTCACGCCGCCCGCAACGATTTCCAATCCTCTAGTGCCAGATTGTGCTCTGGCGTTACTGCTGCAATCCCCAACTGGGCATCCGGCCCGGACTCCGCAACACCGGGACTATTGCTGCGACTATCGCTGCGCAGTTTTTCCAAAGCGGTAATGTTGGCCATCACCTGTGGTGCGCGCGCCATGTTCAAGGCGATATCACGTTGAAAATCCTGCGCTTTCAATTGGTGTCGCGCGCCAAAATAGAACGATACAATCACCCCCAGCAGCCACCAAAGAGGGTCTGGCACCAAGGCGATCCCTTGCATTCGTGCGGCAAACCACAAAGGATCAACCATCGCCGAGATAAACAGCGCCAATGTCCCCAACGCCAACGCAGGCCTTGGCAAGCGATTCAGCCCGTCCATGAACGGATCAAACCAGCCCCGGTTTCGGGCGCCAAACTGCGCCGCGAATTCGGCACCAAACTGCGTCATCGCCTGCCCTTGCACACCATACACCCGTTGCGCTCCGGCCTCGGCGTTTTCACGAAACACTTCGGCGGTTTCACGCACCACATTGCGTCCACCCCCGAATACCACCCGAAAAATATCGCTGACTATGCCCACTTTGCCACCCTCCGCTGAAACTCGACCATGCTCATGTGATAACGCGGCGACAAAAATGCCTCGGCGCGTTTGATCCAACCACCTTTGCCACCTGCCCTTGTGCGGGCATATTTCCGGCTTGCCACCCGCCCGTCCGCCAGCCGGAAATAATAATTGCGCCGGGCCACACCGTAAGCGTCGCGTAACGCCAGCCCGCCGCGACCACCTTCTTTTTGGGCCGCCTTATGCGTCGCCGCCAGGGTTTGCGGCCCTATCGCCCCGTCAATCCCCACGTCAAAGCCCATTTCGCACAGCATCCGCTGTAATATCTTCACCGCATTGCCGCCGGCGTTGACATACATGTCAAACAAAGACGCACGCAACTGCTCGGGCATTTCGGCAATCCGGGGACGCTGGAAATAATGGGTAATAAAGATGTCCACCGCCTGGGTCCGGGTCAGGGCGCGTACATCCGCCACCCCCACATGCCCGTCTCCGGTCAGGTCCAGACCCAAACGGCGCATGGTGTGGATCGTTACACCAAAGTTGGTCGCCCCGCCCGGATCGTCGGGATCATTGACATACCCGCCCTCGCGGGCAACAATTTCTTCGGCAATCTGGCGTACATTTTGCATCATTTTCCCCAAACTTCGTGAACCGAGGCAAACGCTGCCTCAATTTGGTTAATTCTGCGCGACCCGATCGTGCGTTGCCCCGTTTCCTTCTGCCGGTAAATTGGCTACACCCGCGTCAAAATCCTATAAGGACCACGCCGATGGATGCTCTTGAGTCGCCGCAGATTTACCTGATTACTCCACCCAGCCTTGATCTGGATGTATTCCCCGACCTGCTGGCATCCGTGCTGGACAGCGTTGAGATCGCCTGTATCCGCCTTGATATGATCAGCCGCGAAGAAGACGATGTGGCCCGCGCCGCCGACGCCCTGCGCGCCGTGGCCCACGCCCGCGATGTGGCACTAGTGATCACCGATCACGTCCTTTTGGCCCAACGCCTTGGCCTTGACGGGGTGCACTTAAGTGACGCCGCCAAGTCGGTTCGCGACACCCGCAAGACCCTTGGCCCCGACGCCATCATCGGCAGCTTTTGCGCCGCCACCCGCCACGACGGCATTTCCGCCGCCGAAGCCGGTGTGGATTACGTCAGCTTCGGCCCCATTGGCGCCACGTCGCTTGGCGCCGGCGAACAGGCATCGACCGACCTGTTCCAATGGTGGTCGGACATGATCGAAGTGCCGGTTGTGGCCGAAGGCGCGCTTGACCCGGGCCTGATCGCCACGTTTGCGCCGATGACCGATTTCTTTGGCATTGGTGATGAAATCTGGGGTGCGGACGATCCGGCCAAGGCCCTGAAGGGGCTGATCAAGGCGATGTAATCGCTTACAAAAACACCCGTTCAACAAACCAATACGCACCGACAAAGGCGATGCCCATTGATGCCGGGATGGCGATCCGTCCACGGTACCAGGACTTGCGTCCAAACCACAGACCAACGCTCAGAAACGCCGCCGCAATTACCGCGAGTTGCCCCAGTTCAACACCGACATTAAAGCCGATCAAAGCGGGCAGGAATTGCTGATCGGGCAGGCCGAACTCTCCCAGCACGGCGGCAAACCCCAGCCCGTGCAACAGCCCGAAACCAAACACCACCACCGGTCGCCAGCGGTGCAGCCGACCGGATATTACGTTTTCAACCGCGACAAAAACGATTGTTGCGGCGATCAGCGGCTCAACGATATTGGGGTTGATCTGTACTGTGCCGGATGCCCCCAACGCCAATGTCACCGTATGTGCCACTGTAAAGGCCGAGATTTGCCAAAGCAGCGGGCGCAGCTGCGCCGACAGGAAAAACAAGCCCAAAACAAACAGGATATGATCCAGTCCTTTGGGCAGGATATGGTCGAACCCAACCGGGATATACGACATGAACGCCTGCATGCCGGTCTGCGCGCCGCCCCCGGCCAGAGTAATCACCGGGCTGATTTCACCCCCGGTGATATAACCGGTGTACGCATCCTTGACCCCCTGTTGGCGCAACACCAGATCACCCGATCCGGCGGCCCAGGTCAGGGTCAAAGACCGCACCTGTGGCGATATCGCGCCTTTCAGCACCAGATAGGACACCCGCGGCAGATCAATATCGCCCACCTCACCCACCTCGACCGATGCCAGATTAAGATCAACCATCGGCCCGCGCCCGCCATCGCTTCGGATTTCCACGCGCGTGCCCCAGTCCGCCCCAAACGCCCGGACTTTTGCCGCCAGATCATCCGGCACCAACCCGCGCAACCCGTCATATGCACCCGATTGATCCGACGCATTGGTGTCTTCTATGCCGTCCAGATCAATCCCGGCCAGAAATGCCTCGACGTTCAGGCGCAGCTCCAACACCACAACCCCGCCTTCAACCTGCAGGTCGGCAATTGTCGGCGTCACCTCATGGGCGCGTGCAACAATCGGTGACAACACCAGTAAAAGACTTGACATAAGCCCCAGCAATTGCAGCCTGATCGCGAACCCGTTTAAGGTAAGCCCCATGTTTTTACGCCCTTTCCTGTCCGTCCTCACAGTGCTGATCGCAAACGCCAGCCTTGCGCATGAGTTTTGGATCGAACCGACGAAATATCAAGTGGAAACCGGTGCGCCGCTTTTGGCCGACCTGCGCAATGGTCAGAATTTCTCGGGCCGCGAACAGGCGTATTTCCCCAAACGCTTTGCCCGCTTTGATCTGATCATCAATGGCCAGACCATCGCATTGGAAGGGCGATTAGGTGATATTCCGGCGGTTCAAACCACGGCCACCACTGACGGTTTGCTGATCATCGCCCATCAAACCAAACCGAAATACTTGAAATATACAGCGTGGGAAAAATTCGCCAAGTTCGCCGCTCACAAGGATTTTACCGGCGTCAAAGGGTTGCATGACGCCCGTGGTCTGCCCGAAAATGGCTTTAGCGAAATCTATACCCGCTATGCCAAGGCCCTGATCGGTGTTGGTTCGGCGCAAGGTAGCGACTCGCAAACCGGGCTCGAGACCGAATTTGTCGCCCTCACCAATCCTTATATCGATGGCGCGGGCAGTATTTCGGTCCAGCTATTCTATCAAGGATCCCCCCGCGCCAACACGCAAATCGAAGTGTTTGACCGCGATGCAAACGCCAACGTCAACATCACCTATATTCACACCGATGAAATGGGAAAGGCGCACATCCCGACGCAAGCGGGTCACACCTATCTTCTGGATGCCGTGGTGCTGCGCCCAGCCCCCGAAGACGTCAAAGCCGTTTGGGAAACCTTGTGGGCTGCGCTGACGTTTGGCGTACCGAAGTGAATCCGCACCAGATACCGCCAGCCGTCATTGCATGGTTGTTGTCGTGTTCATCTCCAACTCCAGCCACAGGTGACCAGAGCGAAATCCACCGCGGACAAGAAACCCCGGTTCGCGCAGTTCCGGGTGATCGTCAGACCAGTCGCGAAAACGGTCATTGCTAACAACCCTTGCGCCCAGATCGCGCGCCACATCTAGAATATAGGGGTCAGCCGGGGTGCCTTTAGGAACAACCATTACTCTTTCTTCGGGTAAACCCAGCATCTTGCCAAAACTTGAATCATGCAGGTAAGTCCCCGAAATCAAATAGCCCGCATTTGCATCAAAAACGACGCCCAGCGTATAGCCACGCTTTGACAGATAACTCAACACCTCGCGAACTGTTTCAATTTGGGGCGTTCCGTCTTTCCAGTGCATGACGTTCGATCCGTCCAGCACAACCCACTCTCTTTTGGCTTTGCGGGCATTCCGGGCGCGACGGCCCCATTTGAACAACAACAGACAAATGCCAGCAAGGGCGCAAGGGCCGGCAATCAGCAAGAGATCCGACCATTCAGGCAGGGCCAAAGAGGCGACGACGCCAATCAGCGAAACGATGACAAGAAGAATAAGAAAAACCATGAAACCGCCGATGTTTATTCAGACCGTCAGAACGGTTCGATATCGCCCTGCGCCCGTTTTGCGTGGAAATCAGCCTGGAATTGCACGAATATTCCGGCGCCAATCGCCGCGCGCATCCCGGCCATAAGCTCTTGATAGTAATGCAGGTTATGCCAGGTCAACAACATCCCCGATATCATCTCATTGGCCCGGAACACATGGTGCAGATAGGCCCGCGAATACGACGAACACGCCGGGCAGGTGCAATCCTCGTCCAACGGCCTTGGATCATCGCCATGTCGTGCGTTTTTAATATTCACCACGCCGCGCCGGGTAAACACCTGCCCCGTGCGCCCTGACCGGGACGGCAATACGCAATCCATCATGTCAATCCCACGTGCCACGGCACCGACAATATCGTCCGGTTTGCCGACGCCCATCAAATATCGGGGCCTATCATTGGGCAGCATGTCGGGCGCATAGTCCAACACATCAAACATCATTTCCTGCCCTTCACCAACAGCCAATCCACCAACCGCATAGCCATCAAAGCCGATCTCTCTCAGGCTCTCAGCGCTTTCCGCCCGCTGTTCAGGAAAAATACTGCCTTGTTGAATGCCAAACAACGCGTGGCCTGGCCGGTCGCCAAACGCCGCACGTGACCGCGCCGCCCACCGCATCGACATCTGCATTGAGGCAAGCGAGTCTGTTTCACTCGCCGGAAACGGCGTGCATTCGTCAAAACACATGACAATATCGCTGCCCAGCAAGGCCTGAATTTCCATTGACCGCTCTGGCGTGATTTCGTGCTTGGACCCATCAATATGTGATTTGAACGTCACACCGCGTTCGGTCAGCTTGCGCAAACCTGCCAGACTCATCACCTGAAACCCGCCCGAATCCGTCAGAATCGGCTTTTCCCAGTTCATGAACTTATGCAATCCACCAAGCCGGGCAATCCGCTCGGCGGTTGGGCGCAGCATCAGATGATAGGTATTGCCCAGCAATATGTCCGCACCGGTCGCCGCCACACTTTCGGGCAACATCGCCTTGACGGTGGCGGCTGTGCCCACCGGCATGAACGCCGGTGTCGCAATATCGCCCCGGGGCGTCTTGATCACACCGGTACGGGCCTTGCCATCCGTGGCACTCAATTCATACTCAAACGTCTTTGGCATCAGGGCACTCTCGCAATTTGCTATCTTTTGCGCCATTATCGGCCCATTGCCAAGGAGAACCCATGTCAGATTCAAATGCCGCCCCTCTTACATTCGGCTGGAAAGAATGGATCGACCTGGAGGGCGTTGAAAAAGTCACCGGAAAGGGTATAGTCGGGCAGATTTATGATGAGATTGAAACCCGCGTTCGACCCCGACCAACAAAGC
>DAOUQK010000023.1 GCA_030625695.1 Paracoccaceae bacterium
TATTGGAATATTCTCTGGCGGTGGCCTGCCGCTTTTGGTGGGTTTGCGCCACATTGTGTCAGGCGCGTGCCAGTGCCGTTTGATCCTGATCACCGTTTTATGCGCAATAGCCCCTGTTATTGTTCAAGCGGCAAGGGGTGACCCCCAAATTGCCAGCCTTTGTGACCGCGCCGCAATCCGTGCTGCGAACACAAGCCAGGTACCTTTGGATGTCTTGAGGGCAATCTCTCGGGCGGAAACCGGCCGTGCCTCACCCAGTGGATTACAACCGTGGCCCTGGACCGTGAATATGGAAGGGGCCGGGCGTTGGTTTGCCACCCTGGACGAAGCCCGTTCGTACGTGTTTTCGCATTTCAAAACCGGCGCACGCAGTTTTGATGTCGGCTGTTTCCAGATCAATTACAAATGGCACGGTGATGCATTCCGTTCGATCGACGATATGTTCGACCCGCAGATAAACGCCGACTATGCCGCAAAATTTCTGACCGAACTTTTCGACGAATTTGGCAATTGGCAGGATGCAGCCGGGGCCTATCATTCGCGGACACCAAAATTTGCCACCAAATACGCGGCCCGGTTTGACCGGATCAAGGCCGGGTTGAGGGGTGGCTCTGAAATCGCATTGGCCGGTCAGAGAGGTCAGGGGCGATTGATTGACCGCGAAAGCCGGGCAAACCGGATATTGGGGCCAAGCCCACTAACGCATGGACAGGTGACACTTGGATCATTGGTGCCAATCACACGCCAACCTGGTGCGCCACTTCGGCCACTTTTCATTATAAAATAAGCCGGGAGTCGCATGCCAAAATTCAGTTCTCAGCAGCTTTTT
The DNA here is from genome assembly GCA_030625695.1 of Paracoccaceae bacterium. Taxonomy (GTDB): domain Bacteria; phylum Pseudomonadota; class Alphaproteobacteria; order Rhodobacterales; family Rhodobacteraceae; genus NVQY01. The sequence goes on from DAOUQK010000023.1 coordinate 830, forward strand.
AGCCCAACCATTCTATTAGCGCTTGCGCTGATGGCGATCATTATCATGATGATTCTGCCGATGCCTGCCTGGATTCTGGATGTTGGTCTGGCCGCGTCCTTTGGGCTGGCGATACTTATTTTTACGGTCACGCTGTTTATCGAACGACCCCTGGATTTCTCAGCGTTCCCCACTGTTCTGCTTGCCTCGCTGATGCTTCGGCTGTCGCTGAACATCTCTTCGACCAAACTGATTATTGGCCAGGGGCACACCGGCACAAATGCCGCCGGCGACGTGATCGAAGGGTTCGCCCAATTTGTCATGGGGGGCAGCGTTTTCCTTGGCATTGTGGTGTTCATGGTGCTGCTGATCGTCAACTTTATGGTGATCAACAAAGGTGCGGCGCGCATGGCCGAAGTTGGCGCGCGGTTTGCCCTTGATGCGATGCCCGGCAAACAGCTGGCAATTGATGCCGACATGTCAGCCGGGGCGATTGATCATGAACAAGCCCGCGAACGACGCGAGCGTGAGCAGCAGGAAACCACCTTTTTCGGCTCACTTGATGGCGCCTCAAAGTTTGTCAAAGGCGATGCCATTGCCGGGTTGTTGATCACCATAATGAACCTGGTTATGGGGCTGGCGATGGGCGTTGTGGTACAGGACATGCCAATTGGCGCTGCCTTTGAAACCTATGCCATTCTGACAGTCGGCGATGGGTTGGTGTCGCAGATCCCAGCAGTGATCATTTCAATCGCATCGGCGTTGTTGCTGGCCCGCGGAGGAACCCAAGGTGCGACTGATCAGGCGATTTTCGGTCAGTTGGGCAAACATCCCGCCGCCTTGGGTACGGTTGCAATTTTGATGGCCCTGTTTGCCTTGGTTCCGGGGTTGCCATTTATCCCATTCATTCTGGGTGCGAGCGTTCTGGGGGTTGCGGCCGTGGCTATGTACCGGCGTCAGATAAATCAGGCAGACGCCCAATTTGCCGAAACGGAAGATGATAAAACACCCCCCGAAAAGGGGCTTGGGGATGTGTTGGATTTGGATGATCTGCATTTGGAATTTGCCCCCGATCTGGTTGCCATGGTGCTTGATCCCGGCACCGGGCTGGACGCGCGGATCAACAATATGCGCACCCATGTAGCTACTGTTTATGGGCTGATCCTGCCGGAAATCCGGCTGACCGACCAACCCGAGTTGGCGGTGGGCACCTATATCATCCGGGTCCAGGGGGTCGAGCAGGCACGCGGCACGTTGCACCCGGATCTGGTCATGGCCCTGATGCCGGATGCGCCGGATTCTCTGCCACCCGGCACCGATGTGACCGAGCCTGTTTATGGCGCCCCGGCCCGTTGGATTACCCCCAAAGATCAGGACGGTGCCGCCGTTAGCGGAGCCACAATTGTGACGCCTCCGGAAATTCTGGCGACCCATCTTCTTGAAATCATCAAACAGAATTTCGCCCGGTTGCTGACCTTGAAATCACTGCGCCGGTTGCTAGCGGAAATGACCAGGTTGTCTGATCCGATGCGCGCCGAAGCCAACCAGAAACTGCTGGACGAATTGATCCCCGACAAAGTACCGATCGACATCCTGCATTCGGTTCTGCGCCTGCTGCTGGAAGAACGGGTTTCGATCCGCAACATGCCGCTTATCCTTGAGGCCGTGGCCGAAGCACGGATCATCACTACTCAGGCCGAAAGTATCTGCGAACATGTGCGCCAGCGCATGGGTTTTCAGCTGGTGGCCGAGATGAAACGCGAAGACGGAACCATTCCATTGGTACAGCTTGCCCCGGAATGGGAGGAGACATTTCAAACGTATCAGATTGAAACCAATGGCGGCGGGCTGGACATTGCCTTGCCGCCCGAACTGTTCAACAAATTGGCTGATGGTGTGTCCAAGCGTCTGAGCGAGACCGCCGAACAGGGATTGTTTCCGGCTGTTGTCACCTCGACCCGACGCCGTCGTTTTCTCAGGACAATCCTGCGGACGCGCGGCATTGCCAATCCGGTCCTGTCCTTCGAGGAGATCGGCCTAGAGGCGCGACCGGCCCTGGTGGGGATGGTGGCCGCGTGATCGCCGTTTCGTCAGAGCTGGAAATTGTCCTGACCACCGGCCTTTGGCACGCGGCGATGGTGTTTCTCAGGGTTGGAGCGCTGGTATCTTTACTGCCGGCATTTGGCGACCGTTCCGTGCCGTCCCGCGTCAAACTTGGATTGGCCATCGCATTTTCGGCGGTTGTTGCGCCGGCTGTGCCTGTTATCGCCGCCCCGCCGGACATTCTGGCCCTCGGGGGGGCCGCCATGTCTGAGGTTGGGATCGGCCTGGCGCTTGGGTTTGGCATTCGCCTGTTTGTGCTGGTTTTGCAAACCGCCGGGTCGATTGCCGCGCAATCAACATCCCTTTCGCAGATCCTTGGCGGCGCCGGGGTTGAACCGGTTCCGGCCATGGGATTTGTACTGGTGGTCGGTGGGTTGGCCCTGGCGGTAATGACCGGGTTGCACGTGCGCGCAGCGATGTTCCTTATTGCCTCCTATGACATGTTTCCTTTCACCACCGTTCCTGGCGGGCGGGCCATATCCCAATGGGGATTGAACCAGATTTCCCAGGGGTTTTCCCTGGCATTTCTGATGGCCGCACCGTTTGTGATCGCCTCGGCGATCTATAATCTGACGCTGGGGGTGATCAACCGGGCCATGCCACAGCTGATGGTGGCCTTTGTCGGCGCACCCGTGATCACGTTTGGCGGGCTTTTCCTGTTGTTTGTCTGCGCCCCTGTGATGCTAAGTGTCTGGGTCGATGCCTTGCACCATTTCCTGCAAAACCCAGCGGGCCGCGCCAGATGAGTGGCAATGACCAGGACAGTTCGGACAAATCCCACGAACCCACCGAACAAAAGCTCAAAAAAGCCCGCAAAAAAGGCGAGATTGCCCGTTCTACCGACCTGTCGGTGGCCGCAGGGTACGCGGGCATGGTTCTGACGGCATTGGCGGTTGGCGGGTATTCGGTGCAATCGTTTGGGTCCGGATTAATGAGCCTTCTGGACCAACCGGACCGTTTGGCCGACCTGATGTTTTCCGGCTCGGTTCAGGCGCCGTTTGGTCAAATCCTGTTGTCGACGGCCTTGGCCCTTGCCCCCTGGTTCACGTTTCCTGCGGCGGCGGTTTTGATTTCGATCATTGCCCAACGCGGCCTGGTCTTTGCGCCGTCAAAGCTCCAGCCCAAGTATTCGCGCATTTCGGTTCTGAAAAATGCCCAAAACAAATTTGGCCGCTCGGGTCTGTTTGAATTTGCCAAAAGCACCACCAAGCTGGTTCTGTATTCAATCTGTCTGGGGTTCTACCTAAAGGCGAAACTGCCGGAAATTGTTGGTGTAATCGAAACCGGCACCGGCCCGGCGGTATCCATGTTGGCCCGCCTGTGCATCGAATTCATGATAATCGTGCTGGTTATCGCCACGGTTTTGGGGGCGATCGACACCCTTTGGCAGCATAAGGAACATCTGCGCAAGAATCGGATGTCGCGCAAAGAAATTATGGACGAGACGAAAGAGTCCGAAGGGGACCCGTATATCAAACAGCACCGTCGCCAACGCGCCCAGCAGATTGCAATGAACCAGATGATGGCCGAAGTCCCCAAGGGTGATGTGGTGATTGTCAACCCGACCCACTATGCGGTCTGCCTGAAATGGGATCGAATTCCCGGGTCCGCGCCGGTGTGTGTGGCCAAGGGTGTTGATGAAATGGCGGCGGCAATCCGAGAAGCCGCCACCATAGCGGGCGTGCCAATCCACCACGATCCGACAACTGCGCGCGCCTTGCACGCGACAACCAACCTGGGCGATGAAATTCCGGAAGAGCATTACCGCGCTGTGGCGGCCTCGATCCGGTTCGCCGAACAAATGCGGATCCGGGCCAAAGGCCGGATCACATGAGGTTGGACAAACTTAACCAGATGTCAGACGTTATGCGCGCGCTTTATGATCGGGAATTCCGCGCAATCGCCACGATTCTGGCAGAAGAATCCGACCTGCGCGGCAAACTGAACCAGCTTGACGCGCAAGTTGCCGATAACCTGAAGGTTGATGATAATGCCCTTTCCCTGAACGTGGTTGGTGCTCAGCTTTTATGGCAGGGCTGGACCAGCCGGACACGGCGTCAATTGAATGGTGACCTGGCACAGGTCATGGCCAAAAAGCTTGTTGCTATGGACAGGGTAAGGATCGCCTTTGGCCGCCAGCGCGCCGTCGAGATGATGATGACAACCGAGCAGCGCGCGCGGAAACACCGTCGCGCCAAACAGCGCGATATCAACCTTTTGTCGCTGGGCTAGACCGGCGGGCGGTGTTCAGGAATCCTGACGCAGAATATCAACAATCAGAACGTCGACAATATCGTCTCCAAGCTCTTTCTGGGCAACACGGCGCAGGGCCGCGCGCAAAAGATCAAGTGTTTCCGCATTGGTGAATGCCCCATGGAAACCACCCATATTGGCATGATCAAACAAGACCCGAAGAAAGGCGTCACGCAATTTTGGTTCTCTTGCATAGATTTCTTCGTTGGCCCCGACCTTTGTTTCAAGGCTCAGCGACACAACAACCAAAGACGAAATCACGTCTTTTTGAACAACTGGAATGACAAACTGATTGCCCATCTTCAGGAATTCGGTGGCTTCCGGGTCTATCTCATTGCCGTGATCATCCATCATTGGCACAGGATCACCGTCGTCGGAAGCATGGTCCGCATCCTGCGAATGCGCATCTGGGGTCGGCATCAAAAACAACCCGGCACCGATACCGCCGCCGGTGCCAACAAGCAAAAGAATGATCGGAAGTAGTTTGGCAAGCATGTCTAACCCCTTAAAAAGGTAAAATGGCGTCCAGGAGTTGCTGTCCGTAACGCGGTTGTTGCAGGTCTGTGATTTGCCCGCGCCCGCCGTAAGAAACCCTGGCCGAAGCAATTTTGTCATAAGTAATTTCGTTCTGGCGGGCGATGTCTTCGGGGCGCACGAAGCCGGTCACCAGCAATTCGCGCATCTCAAAGTTGACCCGAAGTTCCTGCGAACCGGATATCGACAGCACCCCGTTGGGCAACACATCAATGACTGTCGCTGCCACGCGCAACGTCAACTTCTCTCGGCGTTTCACTGTTCCGTTGCCAGAGCTGCTGCTGCTGGAGGTTAAGTCCACGGCATCCGCCATAGACGCCCCCACTGGCAATCTATCGTTCAATCGCTGAGGCAGTCCAAATAGCTGCGGAATTCCAAGTGACTCTGACCCACCGCGCGACCGGGATGTCGCATTGGAAATTTCGGCCTCTTCATCGATCTCGATAACCACGGTCAGAATGTCACCTTTGCTGATGGCGCGGCGATCGCCCAACAGCGACTGGCGCCCGGCACTCCACAAGGACGACTGATCAACCCGGCGTGATGGCTGAGTATGAAGCGGCAGCCCCGGAAACAACATCGCCACATGTTCCGACGATTCCGTGTTGGGCGTGAATGTCGGCGGCCTGCCAAAGTGATCGGCACGCGCGCAGGCGCCCAGAACCACAAGCAACAGCAGGGATTTATGAAAAGGTCGTCTGCAAAACATTAATGTACCTCAATCGAACCGTTGGCCTGTATTGTGCCGCTAACAGTCACGCGCGATGTCAAGTTCATCGCCCGTATGTTTTCACCGACTGACCCACGGCCCAAGGCCCGTCCTTCGGTGGAAATGCGCAGGGATCCGCGTAAAAAGATCAGGGTGACCAGATCGTTACGGGCGACAATGGCAGGTGGGCGCAAGTCGCCCGGCCTGATTGGACGACCGGCATAAAGAACAACGCGGGCCTCTTGACCGATAATCAATTTGGGGTTGGATATGGCACCGTTGATGTCACCCGATTTTCGAACCAGATCTTCGGGGTTTATTATCTCGCGCGCACGGATGGTCCGGGCCGGGACAATGACATCCGCCAGCGCCGCCGAACACACACCCAAGGCCATGATTGCGATGAATACTTTCATCATCGTACCTGGGTTGTCGCGGCCATCATCTGGTCTGCGGCAGAAATGACCTTGGCGTTCATTTCATAGCCCCGCTGGGCCTCAATCAATTCGGTAATTTCTCGCACCGCATCGACTGAACTTGCCTCAAGATACCCTTGCCGCAGCGTTCCCAACCCATCGAGGCCGGGTGTCGACAACAGGGGCGGGCCGGATGCCTCGGTTTCGCCAAACAGATTGCTACCCAACGCCTCTAATCCTTTAGCGTTGGTGAACCCGGCCAGATCAATCTGGCCCAATTGCTGGCCCTCGGCGGCATCGTCAAAATAGGCAAAGACTTCGCCGTCAGCGTTGACGGAAATACTGCGCGCATCCGCGGGAATGGTGATTTCCGGCGAGACCGCAAAGCCGTCAGAGGTCACGATCAACCCTTCGCCGGATCGCTTCAGGCTGCCATCGCGGGTATAGGCGGTTCGCCCGGATGGCAGGGTCACTTCAAGATAACCGCGACCGTCGATTGCAATGTCCAAGTCATTGCCGGTGGCCACCAGCGACCCTTGTCCAAGATGCACGGAAACAGCAGCCGGGCGCACACCGAGGCCAAGTTGAATGCCGGTTGGCAAAACCGTTCCATCCGAGGCGCTGATCGTACCGGGGCGCGAAACCTGTTGGTAATGCAGATCAGAAAACTCAGCCCGACGAGGGTTATAGCCAGTGGTGTTCATATTAGCGAGGTTGTTGGCGATGGTTTCGACACGCATTTGTTGCGCGCTCATTCCGGTTGCAGCGATTTTCAGGGCGCGCATGGGCGTCTCCTTAAGTTTGAGTTCAACGGATCAGGGTTTCAACGGCATTGCGAATGCGTTCATCTTCGGCCTCAAGAAAACTTTGACCCATTTCGTAAGAGCGCTGAACCTCGATCATCCGCGCAAGTTGCGAAATCGGATTGACGTTCGAGCCTTCAAGGAAACCCTGTAAGATCCTGGCGTTTTCTGCCGGTTCTGTGCCCGCATCCGCCCGGAACATCACCCCGTCTTCGCGGACCATGCCGATAGGGTCGACCGGCAGGAACAATCCGATCTGCCCCAATGGCTGACCATCCGCACTGATCGTGCCATCGGCGGCGACGTTGACCTTTTCAGCCGATCCCGGAACAAACACCGGAGAGCCGCCCGCATCCATCACCCGGTAGCCGTCCATGGTGACAAGATCGCCTTCCGGGCTGGGTGAAAAGCTGCCGGCGCGGGTCAGGCGTTCGCCTGCCGGAGTCTCGACCAGAAAGAACCCTTCGCCTTCGATGGCGAAATCAAACGATCCGTTGGTTTGGGTCAGCGTGCCCTGGGTCATTGATGTGTTGTGGATTTGCGAACGAGACATCGACAAAGACGACCGCCCTTGTGTCGAATCGACGAACTCTGAAAAAATCAGCCCCTCTTGCCGATATCCGGTGGTGGCCGAATTGGCGATGTTGTTGGCGATGATCTGCATTTCATTCAGCAAACCGGATTGGCGCGACACTGTGACATAAGATGAAAGACCCATCAGTAACCCCCTGCAATCAATGGTAATATTTGGACATGAAAGAAGGCGACCAAGGTTTGTGTCATGAACCCCATCGACACCCAGAAGACGATGACAATCGCCGCCAGTTTTGGCACAAAGGTCAGCGTCATTTCCTGAATTGACGTCAGCGCCTGGAACAGACCAACCGTCAGGCCGGCCACCAACGCCACCGTCAGGATCGGCATTGATACCAGCACTGCCGCCCATAAACCTTGGCGCATAGTGTCAAAAAAGATGCCTTCAGTCATCATATCAGACGGGCATCCTCAGGATTTCCTGATAGGCTTCTACCACCTTGTTGCGCACGGTAATGGCCGTTTCGACCGCCAATTCCGTCTGCGCCAGGGCCAGCACCAAGGCGTGCGGATCAACATCGCCGGTCATTGCCGCCAGGGCGGCCTCTTCGCCCGCACGCAGGGTCGCGGCAAAGTCTTCGGCGACGGATTTGATATCCGCCTCGGGCATTTCGGTGCGCGGCTCTGGCCGGGTGGCCGGGCGCGCCGCGGTGTACCCTTGCGGGGCTGTTAAACTGCGAATATCCATTTTAGATCTCCTTTACTTTCTAAGTAAGTCCATCAGGGCGGACGACATTTTCCGCGCCTGGTCGAACATTTTGAGGTTTGCCTCATAACTGCGCTGCGCCTCGCGGGCATCAGCGATTTCGATCATCAGATTGACGTTTGATCCTTCGTAATTGCCGGTTTCATTGGCCAGTGGATGCGACGGATCATAGATTTCGGTCAGGTCACTTTGGTCCAGTTGAACCCGGCCTACAGATACTTTTTCGGCGGTGCCGGACACATCGCGAACCGATTCGAACGAAACCGATTTTCGCCGGTATCCGGGCGTGTCCGCATTCGAGATATTCTCGGACACATGCCGCAACCGGGTTGCTTGCGCCGCAAGGGCACTGGAAGAAACGGCCAAAGATTTTGCAAATTCACTCATGAGTATCCCCTTCTGTTACAGGCGGCCAAGGCTGGTGCGCAGAACACTCAACGAAGATTTGTAGATCGCCAACGCCTGATCATGCTGGCGTTTGACATCCACGGCTTTGAGAGTTTCGGTTTCTATCGACACCGAATTTCCATTCGGGTCAGACGGGCCAATCGGCGTGAGGGTTTCCCACCGAAGCCCTCTGCCGGTAATACCGTTCAGGTGGCTGGAGCGGCTGGCGTGCATGCCGGAGCTTGTGGATTCAGTCGTCAACAACTGATTGAACGGCGCGATGTCCCGGGCTTTGAACCCGGGTGTATCGGCGTTTGCGACGTTTTGCGCAACGATGGCCTGGCGTTGGCCGGCGTGAACGGCCAAGGCGTGCGCCGTCTTAAAGACATTCAGGTCTGTGAACATCGGGGCTTCTCCCTCGATTGATATCAACCAAGGCTTAACTGTGATTCGTTTAAAAACAGTTTCAAATATCAATAAGGATTCGCTGCACCATGCAACACGACCTGAGCGTCTTAAAAAGTGAACTGGAAATGAAGAGGCTGATCCGCCCGGTGGGGCGGGTGGTCGGAGTCAGTAGCGGGGTCATTCAGGTGTCCGGGCTGGCCGAGACAGTACGCATAGGTGATCAGGTGACGCTGCGCCGTAACCCGGGGAGCCCGTTGCAGGGTGAAATCCTTCAGGTGATCAAGGGGGTTGTGAACATGTTGCCTGATACTGGCCCCGACGGGGTCGCCATCGGCGATCCGGTCATCCTGCACGGCACGCCAAAGTTCGCGCCGTGTGACACGTGGATTGGTCGGGTCATTGATCCTTACGGCGCGCCTTTGGATGGCCGACCTCTGGCGCGCGGCGGTGCGGCGCATGACCTGATGTCATCGCCCCCACCAGCTGCCGAACGCCGTGCGCTGGGCGCACGTGTGACAACCGGATTGGCCTTGTTAAACACGATATTGCCGATTGCCGAAGGCCAAAGGATTGGTCTGTTCGCCGGGTCGGGGGTTGGTAAATCCCGGCTGCTGGCGCAGCTGGCAATGCATATGCAGGCCGAGGTTGTGGTGGTTGGTCTGATTGGTGAACGGGGCCGCGAAGTGAACGAATTTGTCACCCGCGTTCTGGGCCCTGAAGGCATGAAACGGGCCATCGTTATTGCCGCCACGTCGGACCAATCGGCCCTGACCCGGCGGCGCTGTGCCTGGGCGGCGATGTCGGTTGCTGAACACTTTCGCGATCAGGGTAAAAAGGTGCTTTTCCTGGCAGATTCGATTACCCGGTTTGCCGAGGCGCATCGCGAAATTGCTGTGGCAGCCGGTGAATCCCCAGCCTTGCGCGGCTTCCCCCCCTCGGTGACGCCGATGATCACGGCACTGTGCGAACGGGCCGGGCCGGGCGCGCGGGAACAGGGAAGTATTACCGCAATTTTTAGCGTTCTGGTGGCCGGATCGGACATGGATGAACCGATTGCCGACATTTTGCGCGGGGTTCTGGACGGGCACATAGTGCTAAGTCGCGACATTGCCGAACGCGGGCGGTTCCCGGCGATTGATGTGGGGCGTTCGGTTTCACGGTGCCTGCCGAATGCGGCGAGCGACGTGGAAAACGCCATGATCGGTGACACGCGTAAATTTTTGGGCGCTTACGAACAGTCCGAAGTAATGATCAAGGCCGGGCTTTATGTCGAAGGGTCCGACCTTGTGCTGGATCAGGCGGTTCGTATCTGGCCGGAATTGGATAAATTCTTTGCCCGCGATGAAACGGATGGGATTCGCGGCAGCTTTGACCGTCTGGGGTTGATCCTTAGGCGTGCCAATATCCCCGGCAAGGATGGGCAGCGCCAAGGGTGACGTTTAAGATTGCAACAATGTCAATGCGATTGACCCGGAAGACAGGTTTGCATTGAATGAGTCTATTTGCGCTCTAGCCAGATATCGAGTGGTCGCTTTTTCAACTTTTTCAGGGTCAGAAAATTGCGAGATCGAGTTATCGCCAAAAATTTCTCTGGCACGACTTTTGAACGTTTCCAACTGCTTATCTACATCAATCAATGCAAAGCTGGATGGCAGATTCAATGCAGATTCGAACATCGTCCGCAATGGGGCCAAGGCCATGAGCGAGTACCACTTTGCATCTTCGCTCATATCTTCGTTGGCCAGCCTTGCCAGATCATGTTGCGCAAAAAGGGCAATGCGCATGGATTCGTCTTGTTCCCCGACTGCCACTTCAAAGGATTGCTCCCGAAAACTGTCGACAATGTCAGTCATCATACTTTCGCTGATCGTTCGCGGAATTTGGCCCGGGCCGAACCCGAACGCGTCACTAAATTGCCTGTACCGCTCGTCTGCTAGCCGGTTTGCAAGTGCTGCATCGTCATTTGTGCCATCCTCCAGAATTTTCTGAATGAAGGCCTGGCTGTTCAAATCATCTGACAGGCCAAACGCCCCCAGAGCCACCGAGAGCAATCGGCGGTCCGCCACCAAATCCTCGGCCGTTAGAACAGTACCTATATTTTCGGTAAAATATTCTGTATCGCGCTGCAATTGCGGGTCTCTGTTGAACACCTCAAACTGCGAATCATAGGTGGCTTGCAGGAAATTCCAACCAACCAGCCCCGGGCCCACGATAATCGGCTGAAAAATCATGACACCGTCGTCGCCATCAGGCGTTCTTCCCGCGGCAGAAGCGAACGTAGCGCCTTTAAGCACCGGTAATGGTGTCCGCTGATCACCGCATCCGTGGCCTCGGCCAGGGCGGCACGGCTGTCAGGGTCGACAAATACCTGGCTTAGCTCCTCAAGATGACGCAGCAACGGCATATTTGCGTTCTCAGGATCGGCATCCCCTGACAGGATCAACTGGGTCGCATAACAAAGCCGACGAACCGGGGTGTTTGCCTCTTCTGGATGGATTGCATCCTTAAGCCGTAAGATATGCGCGTTTGGCGTCATGATCGACAGGCGCGAGCGGCGGTCACCGTTTTCGATCACAGCGCCGTTGACCAGCACGCGCTCTTTCGGGGCGAGTTTCAGAACAAGGCCACCCATATCACGCCGCCCCGCTGCGAAGACCCTGCAGAATGGCAGAGTTGATTTCCAATAAAGGGGCTACAGTGGCCTGACGGGCCAGAACCTTGGTTGTGTGCTGGCTGGCGAACTCGGCAAGATAAAAGATCTGCGCCTTCAATTCGCGCGGCAGCTGATTGTCGGCGTCAGCCACGTCAATCGCGAAGATATTCCACAGCGTTTTGTTGTCATGCAGGGCCTTAACCAGATCAGGGAATCCTTCGAGGCCTTTCATGGCTTCGGATTTCAAACGATGGGTAATACGCGCCACGGCGTCGTATTCCACGTTACGGGATGTGCGGGTTGGCGCCGAGGCAGCCGAATAGGCGCGCATGGCCTGAGATTGGGCGTTCACGTCAAATCCTCATCTTTTGTGCAGGTAGGTGAGTTGGGGCAGGCCGGGGCGATTAACGCCCCGGCCGATTTAATTTAACGGAACAATGACAAGAGTGTCTGAGGTGCCTGGTTGGCAATCGACAGTGACTGAACCGCCAATTGTTGTTGCACTTGCAATGCCTGCAATCGCGCCGATGCCGCCTCCATATCCGCGTCTACAAGGGAACCGATACCAGATTTCATCGCATCCGAGAGTTTGCTGATGAAGCTGCCCTGATCTTGGATCCGCGCGGCATCAGCACCAAGGCTTGCTGCACCGTCAATGGCAAATACCAAAAACGCTTCAATTTCCCCCAATGCGGTCAGGCCATCCGCTGCACTGGCGATTGGGGTCAAGCCGGTCAAATCAATGTCGGTTGTGAAATCAACCGTGGCAACATCAATTGTCGCGACTGCTGGGACACCTCCGCCAACGCGGTCGAGCGAGGAAACGATCGTCAGCTGGGTTGAGCCATTGCCATCCACATCATCCAATAACAGGTTCGCCCCATTGAACTGCGAAGCAGCGATGATAGAATCAATCTGCGCAACACGTGATTGAATGTCTTGCTCAATTTTGGCAAAATCGACGTTTTCACTGTTGGCAGATACCGCAAGTTCCTTCATTTCAATCAGAACGTTGGTAATCTGTTCGGCGCCGGCTGACGCCACTGCCACAGTTGCTTCACCCAAAGACAGTGCCTTTGAAACGGCTGCGAAGCCAGAAACATCGGATTCCATCACTTTGGAAATCGCCCAAATGGCCGACCCGTCTTTGGCCGTAGCGATGTCTTTACCTGTCGAAATGGAGTTCTGGGTTTCCCCCAGGTTCATGTTGATCGCTTTCAGTGTTTGCAGCGCAACCATTGCACTGTTGTTTGTCAGAATGCTGGACATAGCATTTTCCTTTAGTCAAAGGGTGATTTTCACCCGGTTACATCCCGCCCCCTCAGGACGGACTAAATGTCTTCTGACAGGTGCGATCGCCGGTGATCAGGCATCGCGCCACCCTTTTTATCGGGTGCAGGGATACATTGGATGCTTTGTGCTAATGGAGTGCTAAGACCAGTAATTCGTTAGGTTGCATTTGCCTTAAAGCCGCTCACGCCCAAACAGTTCTCTTGATCCATTTGGGTGCGAAACGCGGCTTTCCTGGTTATGCGCGTTTTTCCACGCTTGGCTGAGTCTGGGTTTCAAACCGCGTTTTCCGCCCAGTTTGATCGTATGTTTCCAAACCCTGGCGGACACGGCGCAAATCGGCCATCCGGCTGGCGACGGCCCGGATGCCCTCCATCGCGCTGTTCAAAAGCTCTTGATTACGGGTGACTTTATCATGCACCTCCTTCAGCTGTTCACGTTCCAGCGACTCGGTTGCATTGATGTTGTCGATCAATTCCTGCTTTTGGGCCAGCATCCGCCCGAGCATTTCCAGATCGCCGTCAATTAGCGCCAACCGCTCTTGATCCAGAAGGGTATCAAGATCATTGATAAGGGTCTGTGCAGTACTATGTGTCATTTTCTGTCTCCAAAAGTGCGTGGTAAAGTGATTCTGCCAACCCAATCCCGCCCGCACGGGTCATTTGTTCGGCCTGTGCCCGAATCAGAAGCGAATTGAACTGATCCTCGCCGGCCCCTCCGCCAAATGTATCGCGCGCTTTGCCAAGGCCGGTTGATTTCAGCATCTCCGCCAGAAATGCCGTCTCAAGATCGGTGGCGGCCTTGCGTAAGGCTGCATGCCTTTTGGCGTCCGGATCTTCAGATTCCCTTATGCGAAGGTGTTGAGTAACCGGATTTGGGCCTGGGACAGCGATTGGTTTCATTAAAAGCCTCGAATTGCAGCGATTTTTATCAACATGGACTCAAAGCAGTTAAAATAATTGTAACTGATTGCGGGTCAGAGTGTTTTGCAACGAGGTAGAACACCGAGAGAACATGCAAACAGATCATTTATCAGGTGGCCCTGTGTCAAATCTCATGACAGTCGCGGCAGCCAAAAACGCTCCGGCCGCTCCCCGACAGGGTGAGGAATTCGATGTTCACTTTGAACAGGCGGGTGACACCGGCGACAGCACATCAGAAATACTCGCGGATAGTGCGCAGGAGAATTTGCGAACTACTGCCGATCCAGACGATGAATTGAAAATCACCGGTTCGCCAGAATATTCAAAAAATCCACCCCAGGGGGATAGTTCAGGAAGCCCGACACTCGATGTCGGTTCAATACTTGAGAACCTCGCCGCCAAAGGACTTCTGCCAACCGGATCACAAAGTTCGGCAACCCTATTGGCCCATAATACAGGGCAGACAAAGTCCACTCATATGTCCGGCGCGAACTCTGAAGGGGTGGGCGGCAAAACCAACATTGCCAATTCCGACCCGTTGGCAATGCCTGCGAACAGACGGTTCGCGGCGTTGCGGACATCTGAAACCTCTGATCTGTTGGGCCAGGCCCCCGGTTCGCAAAAACAAAACTCAGGTCAGGCTGTCCTTGATTTGAACGCGGCGCAATTTCGCAGGCAACTGGCGGAACTTCTGAAAAATGGATCTAAAACCGGTTCTGAGCCTCCACGACTGGGGGAGTTGACCGTTAAGCCAGTTCGCAACGATGGTTTTTCAGGCGCAGCCAAACAACAAAGCTTTGCACCTGGCACCTTAACTCAACAAACACAAAATTCGGCTGTTTCCCTCGAAAATGCAAAGCCGATTTCTGGTGGTGCCAGCGAAACATTCAGCCAAACCAATGCTTTTGGGTTTAGAGAGACCCACACCCAGACTGACGATCTTTCACCATCTCGTTCCAGACGATCCATCCGGGGTGGCAATGACAGTACAAATGCCGCCGCAGTATCCAGCGCAAAGGTGCCGGTGCAAACTGCAGATGTATTCAAAACAGCTCAGAACCAATCGCTAAGTGCCGCAAACATCCAGCCAATTGCCGAGCAACACATGCTGGCATCCGAAGGTGCCCCGTCAGAACACTTTGTGACACCGCTTTCTGAACCTGGACTTCAAATCGGAAACTTACGCACCTCGGAAACCATGTTGGCGCGCCCCGAAGCGGCGCGAATGATCGCCTCGCAAATGGCCGAAGCCGTGATGCGCGCGCAGAACAACAAGGTGGAAATTGCGTTGCACCCGGAAGAGCTTGGGCGCGTTCGCATGGTATTGTCCACGACTGAACTGGGCGTCACCGTGTCAATTGTGGCCGAACGTGTGGAAACCCTGGACCTGATGCGTCGCCACATTGATCAGTTGGCCGAAGAGTTTCGCGAATTAGGATACCAGAACATCGGTTTTGAATTTTCTGGTGGCAAGCGCAATCATGGTTCGGATGGCAAATCATCTAACCCTCAATCACATAAACCCTCCCATCCCGATGACCAACGCGACGCTGTTGGTTCTGTCCAAATTCAAACCGCCCGGGCGTTACAGTCATCCGGGCTTGACCTAAGGTTGTAACGCAAATGATCAACGATTTATCCTCAACGCCGACGCTGCCCCCAAATCAAACAACTGTCACCCCTCAGGCCATAAGCCTGGCGTCGGATTTTGATACGTTCCTGAAAATGCTGACGGCACAGGCCAGATTTCAGGACCCGCTGAACCCGGTGGATTCGACGCAATATGCCTCGCAATTGGCCCAGTTTTCGGCCGTTGAACAGGCGGTTCGAACCAATGAAACATTACAGTTGATTTCCGGGCAATTGGGCGGCAGCGATATTTCGTCACTGGCCAGTTGGGTCGGCATGGAGGCTCGCGCCCACGCACCTGCCTTTTTTGATGGCAGTAGTCCGATAACCATTTCACCGAATCCGGCAGCGGTTGCAGACCGGGTAGAACTGGTTGTGTACGATGAGAACGGCGTCGAAGTTCAGCGCAGCGTTCTTCCGGTTTCGGCCCAGCCAGTTGAATGGGTCGGGCTGGATGACGATGGCAATCCGTTACCCGAAGGCACCTATAGTTTCGCGGTGGAAAGCTTTGCCGACGATAAACTTATCCTGGCCGAGCAGGCCGAAGTTTACAGTCGGGTCACCGAAGCACAGGTTTTGAATGGCAAAATCATTTTGATTCTCGAAGGCGGTCAGGCCATTCTGTCATCCACGGTCACAGGGTTGCGCGACCCATAAGGTCAGGGGGTTACGGCAAAAATATGATCGCCCTCAATCTGGCACATTTGCCGTAAAATCCTGCCGCCCTACCGAGACATACCGTTGGAAACCCGCGCGTTTAGCATCGCGCGCGGAATAGATGTTGCGCAAATCCGCCATAACCGGCGTCGCCATACGTTTGGCAAGGCGTTTCAAATCAAGTGCGCGGAATTCGTTCCATTCCGTCAGGATCACCACGGCATCGGCGTTTTGCGCCGCTTTATAGGCGTCCTCGACCCAATTCACCCCCGGCAATAAATCAACCCCTTCGCGCCGGCCTTGCGGGTCGACCACGCGTACTTTTGCGCCGGCGCCAATCAATGCAGGCACAATAGTCAACGAGGGGGCATCGCGCATGTCATCAGTGTTCGGCTTAAACGTGACGCCCAAAATGGCAATTGTTTTGCCCGCAACGGCCCCGTCCATCAAATCGGTGATCTTGTCGATCATCCGGCGGCGCATCTCATCATTGACCTTGATCACCGTCTCGGAGATCTGCATCGGCAACCCATGTTCCTGACCTATACGCGCCAAAGCTTTGGTGTCTTTAGGAAAACACGATCCCCCATAGCCCGGCCCCGCATGCAGGAACTTGTTGCCAATGCGCCCGTCAAGACCCATGCCGTGGCTGACCTGTTTGACATCGGCGCCGGTACGTTCGCACAGGGCGGCGATTTCGTTGATAAAGGTGATTTTGGTGGCCAGAAACGCATTGGCGGCATATTTGATCATTTCCGCACTTTCCAGATCGGTTATCAGAACCGGGAAATCGCGCAGGTACAAAGGCCGGTAAATTCCGTTCATCACTTCGGCGGCACGGGTCTGCTGGACCCCGACAACCACCCGGTCAGGGCGCATGAAATCATCAATCGCCGCGCCTTCGCGCAGGAATTCCGGGTTCGAGGCAACATCGAAATCCGCCTTCGGATTGGCCTTGGCGATGGTCTGTTTGACGGCCCGGTTGGTGCCGACAGGTACGGTCGATTTGGTGACCACAACGGTATAGCTTTTGATCGCCGCAGCAATTTCTTCGGCCGCCGCCATGACATAGGTTAAATCCGCATGCCCGTCGCCGCGCCTTGTTGGCGTGCCGACAGCGATGAATACTGCATCAGCACCGTCCACCGCTTCGGCCAGGTCTTCGGAAAACGTCAGCCGTCCGGCGTCAACATTGGTGGTCATCAGCGACTTAAGACCGGGTTCGTAGATCGGGACCTCGCCCCGGCGCAGCATTTCAATCTTTTCCGGGTTCTTGTCGACGCAGACCACGTCATGGCCGAAATCCGAAAAACACACCCCCGAAACAAGCCCGACATACCCGGTCCCAATCATCGCAATTTTCATCTGCTCGCCCTTCGATTTGGCCTGTTTTGCCTTGGGATGGGCGATTGCCCCACCGGTGTCAACATTATCGCGCCAATTGGCTAAAGATCGCGTAGCCCCATCAGCCCATAGATCGGCGGCATCAGCGCCCGGCGAAACCGCCCCAACGGGAACCGCCCCGGGGGTTGGCGCATAAGTGACGGGTATGTCAGATCAGGGTCGCGCCCCATTGCCAGATCGGCCAGCAACCGCCCGGAATACCCGCCCATTGCAACACCATTGCCATGATAGGCCAATCCGGCAAACATGCCCGGATATCCCGGAACAGGCCCAACAAATGGCACGCGGGCGCGCGAAATACAGACCATGCCGGACCAGTGATACGGCGATTCGACCGTTTTCCAGGCCGGGAACATATTCTCAAAACCGCGACGGACGGCGGCATGAACCCGCCGTTCCGATCCCACCGAAGACAACAACCCGCCCCGCATCCCAAACAGGAACCGCCGGTCCGGCATCAGCCGGAAATAATGCAACAGATTGCGCGTGTCATAAGCCATCTGGTCGCTGGTCCAGCCTTGGTCGGCCAGTTCGGCATCACTTAAAGGACGGGTCACCAGAACCGCCGATTGCGTCGGCATATAACGCGCCGAGAGCCAATCCGGCAGGTCCTCGCTGGAATAACCATTGGTGGCAATGATCAGGTTTTTGCAGGTCACTCTGCCTTGTGGCGTTTGCAGGGTATAGCCACGGTCATGCGAAATGTCAGTAACCGGGCTTTGCTGAAACAATAGCGCGCCTGCCATTTGCGCACCCCCCGCTAGGCCAAACAGATATTTACGCGGGTTCAGACCAAAGCCGGTTGGCGTTGTCAGCGCGCCGTGAAATGGCCCGTTCAGGCCCGCACTGGCCAAATCAGCGGCTTCGACCAAGGTCTTGCTGTTATCCTCGTCGGCCTCACGGCGCAGGCCAGACATGGCTCTGGCGTTATGCGCCAGTTGCGTCTCGCCCTTTGAATGCCGGTCAACATCCAGACCCAACCGATCAATCAGACCGGCGGCCAGTGCCACAGCGTCCTTTTCCGCACGTTGGAATTCCGCGGTCTGCCCGACACCGAAGGTCCGGATCATGTCCGCACTTTCAAGCGCAGATCCCCCCAGACAACAAAAGCCCCCATTGCGTCCCGACGCACCCCAACCGGGCGTTTGCGCCTCAAGCACGGCAACATTTACTCCGGCCTCGGCCAGATGCAGGGCCGCCGAA
>DAOUQK010000219.1 GCA_030625695.1 Paracoccaceae bacterium
CGGCAAGCGGTATCTTGATGGGTCGGGCGGGGCGGCGGTGTCTTGCCTTGGTCATTCGGATGAAACTGTGCGCGCGGCCATGCACGCCCAACTTGATCAACTGGCATTTGCGCATACCGGGTTCTTTACCTCAGAGCCGGCAGAAGAGTTGGCCGATTTGCTGATCGCTCAGGCGCCGCCGGGCCTTGACCGGGTGTATCTGGTCTCGGGCGGATCCGAGGCGGTTGAGGCGGCGATCAAACTGGCGCGGCAATATTTTCTTGAGATTGGCGAGCCTGATCGCCATCACATCATTTCACGGCGACAAAGTTATCATGGCAATACGCTGGGCGCATTGGCGGCGGGCGGCAACGCGCTGCGACGGGCGCAATTTCAGCCCTTGCTGATCAAAACCAGCCAGATTGCGCCCTGTTACGAATACCGAGACCGGGTGCCGGATGAAACGGCTGAAGCGTATGGCTTGCGGGTTGCCAATGAACTGGAAACTGAAATTCTGACCCATCCGCCGGGCAGCGTGATGTGTTTTATCGCCGAACCGGTTGTCGGGGCCACCCTGGGGGCGGTGACAGCCACGCCGGGATATTTCAAACGTATCCGCGAGATTTGTGACCAGTATGGCGTGCTGCTGATATTGGACGAGGTGATGTGCGGCATGGGCCGGACCGGCACCTTGTTTGCGGCTGAAGCCGAAGGCATCAGCCCGGATATCACCACCATCGCCAAAGGGTTGGGGGCCGGGTATCAGCCGATTGGCGCGATGCTGTGCCAGAGGTTTATCTATGATGCGGTGTCTGAAGGCTCTGGGTTTTTTCAGCATGGCCATACTTATATGGGCCATGCGTTGGCCACAGCGGCCAGTGCGACGGTTCTGAAAACCATCAACGAACGTGGCTTGCTGGAAAATATTCGCGTCATGGGGGCTGCGTTGCACACCGGGTTGCAGGCCGAATTCGGCCAACACCCACATATAGGTGATATCCGCGGACGCGGGTTATTTCAGGCGATTGAACTGGTGCAGGACCGTGACAGCAAGGAACCGTTTGATCCGGGATTGAAATTGGCCGCGTCAATCAAGCAACACGCGTTTGAGGCAGGGCTGATATGTTATCCGGGCACTGGCACCATCGACGGGCGACGGGGCGACCATATCCTGTTGGCCCCGCCGTATATCATCGACCAGTCACATGTGGATGAATTGATCACCAAGCTCTCTCAAGCTGTGGAATTGACCCTGCCTTAGATATGAGATGTAGGGTGGGCGAAAACCCACGTTTACCCCGATTTCAACCGCGCAAACGTGGGTTTTCACCCACCCTACATTTGGGTTTTACCGCATTCTTTATTCCGCGCGTGGCACCCAGATGTAAAAACTGGTGCCCGTCCCCGGCTCACTCTCGACCCGGATACGCCCCCCGCTTCGGCTTACCAGTTTCTGAGATATCGACAGGCCAAGCCCGGTGCCTTCGCTTTGTTTGGTGGTGAAAAATGGGTCAAAAATATTGTCGATCACCTGCGCCGACATGCCCGACCCGGTATCTGTAACCTCAATCTCGACCCCCTCAACCCCGTCATGGTCGTGGTTCGCCGACCGCAGCAACAGACGACCGCCATCCGGCATGGCGTGGATTGCGTTGACCAGAAGGTTGATCAGAACCTGTTGCAACTCGGTCCGGTTCATCGCCACCAGACGATCCGCCTTAAGGTCCAGGTCCAAAGCGATATCGACCTTGTTCAGAAGATGCTGCACCAAAGGAAGGGAATCGTTGATCACCTCATTGGGCACATGCTGGTCGATCACCCCGGCGTATTCCTCGGGCCGGGCAAATTGCAGCAACTTGTTGACCAGAATATTGATGAGATGTACCTGTTCGTAAATCAACCCAAATTCGACCTTCATGGCGTCGGCCCCGGCCCCCAATTCTTCGCGGATCACATCCAGATTGCCCTGAATGACTGCAATCGGGTTGTTGATTTCATGCGCGATGCCGGCCGTTATTTCACCCACCGCCGCCAGTTTTTCGGACACTACCAGTTGTTTAGTAGTCGCCTCAAGTCGTTGATTTGACTCACGTAATTCTCGCGTTCTCTCCTCGACTTTATCATTCAGTTCGCGCGCCCAATTGCGCTGTTCACGGTCCCTTTGTTGTACCCGGTCCAGCAACAGATCAAGATGCTCGGACACCTGAGCAATTTCATCATCGGTGCCGACGCTGCGCGATCGCGCGCCCAGATCGCCCTGTTCGACCTTGCCAATGGTTGCGACCATATCCTCCAGCGGGTGAAAAATACCGCGCGCCACACGCAAAAAAATCGGCACAGACAACGCAATCAGAACCACGAACCCGGCGGCGATCATCCACAACGTCCGGGCCTTGGCGGCGCGAAACGGGCTGTCCAGGAACCCGACATAGAGCATGCCGACCCGCGCGCCAAAACTGTCGATAATCGGCTCATAGGCTGAGATATACCAGTCGTTGACCACAAATGCCCGGTCCAGCCAGACATGACCCTGGTCCAGTACGCTTGAGCGTACCTCGACCGAAACACGGGTGCCCAAGGCGCGAACGTTCTCGAACAGGCGCACATTGGTCGACACCCGCACGTCTTCAAGAAACAAGGTGGCCGTGCCCCTGCTGCCTTCGGTCAGGCTGGCTGCCGGGTAGACCAGATCGTTAATCGTGTCGATGAATTTCAGGTTACGATTCAACAGGGTGCCGGCCACCAGCACCCCCTGCCCCCCCAACACGGGCGTCGCCGTATGCACCACCATGCCACGTGACTCGACCGTTCGGGTGGTTGGCAGGGCGGCTTTGGTCGGGACCAGTTTGATCCGGGCCAGATCGGCCATCAGTGGTGACAAAGCTGCCAGATCTTCGGCGTGAAAAATGTCCACTTCGGTGGTGCCCTGTCCGTTCATGGCGGCGCTCACCACAGGCCATTTCATATGTTCCAACGGCATGGAGTCGGGCGGCGCGGCCAACACAGCGCCACTTGCGTCCACATGATACAGGAAATTGAACCCAAGACGGACGCGTTCAGCCTCAAGAAACGCTGCCATATCGGAATCATCACCACTTGCCCGGGTCCTGGCAAACGCGGCCGAGGCCCCAAGGGCGGCCACCCGTTCGCTGGACAATTCGCGCAAGCCACTCAGGAACTGATGGGCAATGGTCAGCTCTCCGTTGACCTTGGCGATCAACAGCCGGTCAAAGCGGGATGACCAATTGGCAACCACCAGCCCCAGAAACAGTGGCATCACCACCAGCATCGGCAGCAAAGCGATTGACAACAGACGGACCCGGACCGATTTGCGCCAAGGCAGGCGTGACTTTATGTGCGCCGCTACCGGCGCTTCAACGGTATCGTTGCTATCACGCATCCCACATGGCGCATTTGCGGTCGATGGTTTTGCGCGACACGCCCAACCGACGCGCCGCTTCGGCGCGGTTGCCGTCGCAGGCATCAAGCACCGACAGGATATGCAGGCGCTCCACGGCTTGCAACGAATCCACCGCGGCGGGGGAATCGCCATGTTCAGGATCGCAAAACTCGGGCGGAAATTCGCCCAGAATAAGCGAACGTTCGATCAGGTTACGCAATTCGCGCACATTTCCCGGCCAGTCGTAACAGCAAAGTTTCAGCAACACCCCTTCAGTGAGCGGCAGGTTTGGCACCCCCAATTCACCGGAAATCTTGTGCAGGAACATGCTTGCCAACTCGGCAATATCACCTTTGCGTTCGACCAGCGTTGGCATGCGGATATTCAGCACATTGATCCGGTGATACAGGTCCTTGCGAAAGCGCCCCGCCTCGACCGCCGCCTCAAGGTCGGCGTTGGTGGCAAAGATGAACCTTAAATTCAGCGGCACTTCGCGGGTCGAGCCAATCGGGCGAATGCGCAGTTCTTCGATCACCCGTAGCAGGCTGGCCTGAACGGCCAAGGGCAATTCAACAACCTCGTCCAGAAACAGCGTGCCACCACGGGCATTGAACAACAGACCGTCCTGCCGTCCTGCGTTCCGACCATCAGCACTGATATAGCCGAACAGTTCATTGGCAATGATGTCCGGTGCGTGGGCGGCGCAATTGACCGGCACGAATGGTTTGTCCGCGCGGTCAGACATGGCGTGAAGCGCGCGGGCGGCAATCTCTTTGCCGGTGCCGCTGTCGCCGGTGAACAGGATCGGGATGGGTTGTGCGGCAACCCGCGCCAGGGTTTCGCGTACCTGGGTGATGCCTTGGGAAGAGCCAAGCAGACGGCCCCGACCCTCCATCGCCTCGGACGACAGTTCGTGGCGTAAAAGATAGTTTTCACGTTGCAGGTGCTGGCGGTCAATCGAACGCGCCACGGCGTTCAGAATCTGGTTAGAGCGGAACGGTTTGAGGACAAAATCGGCAGCCCCAGCCCGAAGTGCTTCGATCGCGGTTTCAAGATCTGCAAATGCGGTGACCAGAATGGCATCGGCATAAAACCCGACCTGTCGCTGTTCGCGCAGCCATTCAAGCCCGGATTTGCCCGGCATCACGTTGTCGAGGATAACAATATCGAAATGCGCATTGTCCAGATGGCGCGACGCCTGTTCCACATTGGCCGCTTGTTCCACCCGTTTACAGCGCGGTTCCAGTATCTTGACCAGAAAATTGCGCATGCCCGGTTCGTCATCAACCACCAGAATCGATGCCAGCGCCAGATCGGCACCAAATTCGTTTTCCTTGTCGGGAACTTTGGCGGGGGGGCGTTGAGTGTTCATCTGGGGGTATTCATCAAAAGCTGCCTGTCGGTGGTAGTTTCGCCGTCAGGGTCGCCGGGTTGGCAACCTGATCACCCGCCATGGTGCGCCTTTGAACCCGCTAAAGCAAGATCGCACAACTTCACGTATCGTCCAGCGTTTCAGCCACCAGTTCGGCCAGCCCGATCACTTCAAGCTCCATGTCCTGATCGTCCAGCCCGTCTTCGAACACGCCGCGGCAATTGCCGCATGGCACAACAACCGCCTCGAGGCCGTCAATGCCGTTCAATTGCCCAGCCTTGGAGTTGAATGCCGCCGCTTTCAACTCTTCTGCGCGCGGATTGGCCGATACCCCGCCACCACCGCCGCAACAGAAATTGGTAATCCCGGCGCCCTTCATCTCGATGAAATCGGAACAGGCCGCGTCCAGCAGCGAGCGCGGTTCTTTCAGCAACCCGCCCCGGCGCACGATCTGGCAAGGGTCGTGCAGGGTCATGCGGCGGCTGTCTTTTTTACCCGCCGGAATGCGCCCCTCGCGGCGCAACTGGTCAAGCACCTCAATGATATGCACCACCTCGAATTTAAACTGACGTCCCATCATGTTCGGGCCGGCCCAGCGTATTGCGCCGTAAGCGTGGCCGCATTCGGGGCTGATCACGTGTTTCACCTCTAACGCCTCGGCGGCATCGACCACCCGGGTTAGAATTTCTTTGGCCAGCGGTGCCGAACCGATCTGCACGCCAACATTGGTCGCCTCATAGGCCACCGACGATATGGTCCAGCTTAACCCGGCCTTTTTGAACAATTTGGCATAAGCACCCAGCACCTCGGGATAGCCCATGATTTCCATCGACGAAAAGATCGCCATGTAATCAGCGCCATGTTTATCGACGTCGATCTTGATGCCGGTGGCCTCTTCCTGATGCGCGATCTGCGCCTTCAGTGCTTTGATGGTCACGCCCATCGGGCTGGTGGTTTTCTTCACATACTCAGCCGCGGATTTCAGACCCTCGGGGACAATATCGGCGGCAGCATAACCTTCGCGCATTTTGCGGATGGTGCCGGCAATGTCGATGCCCATGGGGCAGACCAGCGTACAGCGCCCGCACATGTTACAACTGTCGTAAACCAGCGGTTCCCATTCCAACAACTCGGCCTCGGTTACTTCGGACGGGGCCAGACCCAACATGCGTTTGAGCGTTGAAAACGGGGCTTTGTGGCGTTTATATGCCCGCTCCATCGGTTTCAGCTTGTTGATTGGGGTATATTTCGGGTCGTTGGTGTTGAGATAGAAATGGCACGCCTGCGCGCATTCCCCGCAATGCACGCAGGCCTCGAAAAACGATGCGGCCTCGGCATCGGTGTGTTCCAGAAATTTGGCGACGGCGATGTCGGCCTTGTTTTGCACGTTCACAGGTTCATCCCCTTACGCCCATAGGTGGCCCCGGAATGCCCGCGTGACAACACAACCGTAAAGCCGTGCATTAGTCGCGAGAACGGGAAGTAGATCAGAAAGACATCGACCATCAGCATATGAATGGCGCGTAGAACATCGTGCGATTCCTGCAAAGCCAGACAGCCGGTCAACATCACAAGAAAGGTCAGCCAACTGCCGATGTGGTCGTCCCAGTCGGATATCTGACGCATCACCGGGTCCGATAT
>DAOUQK010000070.1 GCA_030625695.1 Paracoccaceae bacterium
GCCGCCCTTGACCGGGCCGGCCGCGCGGGCCGCATCGGCGAACATGGAGCTGGCAACAACGGCGCTAACGCCGAGTGCGGCAGCTTTGCCCATGAATTCGCGACGGGTCATTTTGCCGGCCGTCACGCGGGTAGATAGAAAATTAAGTTGGTCTGACATGTAGTTCTCCCAGTGTTATTGTTGGCGCTTGACGCGCGTTTTATTGATTGATGGGTCAAAGATCGCGCATTTTTCACCATCGGGCAAGCGCTTTTGTACTTCTGAGGGCGGCAAACCCCTACATTTGGTCCCGTGCAATTGTGTCCGTCACATCACGTTCATAGATCAGCACGTCACCCTCATAGGCCTCAAGCCGTGCTTTCAGGTGGAAATGCGTGGTATCGGACCACATTTCGCTGAAGGTTTCGGTGCGCAACTGCCAATCCCCCCGCCCGGTTTCCTCGGTCCAGTGGCAGGTGCCGCGCGCGCTTAGCGGATCGTCGGGGTGGATGCTCCAGCGTTCGCGCGCAACAGACCCGTTGATCAGCCCGTGATCGGCATCCTCAGTCTTGCCAAAATCATCCTCGATGATCAGGTGCACTTCGCCAGTTTGATGGTCGACCTCGTGTCGACGGACATGGGCCGGGGCGCGCAATTCGAGCATTTTCCAAGGGTCATCTGCTTCGGGCTCGGGAAATACCCATTCGTCGCCTTTGGCCGTGTCGCGTACCGGCAGATCAAGTGTGCCGCCCGTCAAGGTCAGTTCTGCCGTTTCCGGCGATGGCCAGATCAGCGGCCAATACGCGGATGAAATCGCCACCCGAATGTGATGCCCCGCAGGCACCCGGTAAGCGATGTGATCAAGGGTCAGGGCAATGTCATACACCTGTCCGGGGCGCAGTGGCGTCGGGTTGGCCGGGTCATCACGGTGGCTCAGGTTCAAAACACCATAGGTGATCCTTGTCGATGCCCCGTCCGGGTGGATATGATTAAGCCGCACGGCAATCTGCGCCTGTGGCTTGTCCGAGCTGATCTTAAGGCGCACCTGCGGCGCCCCGACGATGTCGATGTCCGCCGCCAGTGCGGGGCCATCAACACATAACGAAAAGGCATCATCGCCGCGCTGATCCCCCGGCATTTCCGGCCCCAGCCAGATGGCGCAATATTCCCCTGCCGCAGCCCCGCAATGATGTGGCGAGCGCAAGCGCGCGTTCAACGGTCCAGCCTCGGGTGTCAGCCCTGTGTCACTCAGGTGAAACTGTTGAACCGGTAAATGCGATGTGGCCCCCTTGGGCTCAGAAATCCACGTTCCGGGCCGTTCTGCGTACCATGTGGCCGGGCGCACCCCGTCCATCACATACGCCCGGTAATCCGGGTCATTTTCCACCCCGGTCTCGATGCCTTTCAGCCAGTGATCCCACCAGCGAAGCGCCTCTTGCAAAAAGCCGATGCGTGGTTCTGGTACTGCAAAATGCGGATACTTATGCACCCAGGGCCCGGCAATGCCTTTGGCGGGTGCATCCAGATTTTCAACAATTGCCGGAATCGCATTCTTATAGGCATCACCCCAGCCCCCAACCGCCAGAACCGCCGCCTTGATGGCACTGAAATCCTCGCAGATCGAACCATGTTGCCAGTATTCATCACGCCGCTGATGACGCAGCCAGAGGGAGGCCAAAAACGGCTCATTCTCCAGCCGTTCCAACCACATCTCGCGCCAGTCATCACGCAAGACAGGGTCCGGCGCGCGACTGGAATAGGCCCACATGGTTGCCCCCCAACCAAGGTTTTCGTTCAGCAAACAGCCGCCCTTATAGTGGATATCATCCGCGTACCGGTCCACGGTCGAACACAGGGTAATTACCGCCTTCAAAGGGTCCGGTGCCATCGCCGCCACCTGCAAGCCGTTGAACCCACCCCAGCTTATGCCCATCATCCCAACCGACCCGTTGCACCAATCTTGCGTCGCCAACCAATTGATCGCCTCAACCGCGTCGTCCAGTTCCTGTTGGGTGTATTCATCCTCCATCACCCCGTGGCTGTCGCCATTGCCGCGAACATCCAGACGAACACAGGCATACCCCCGCCGGGCAAAATACGGATGCGTAAGTGCGTCGCGCGCGCAAGTTCCGTCGCGCTTGCGGTACGGCAGGTATTCCAGGATCACCGGCACCGGATCGTCGCCGGCATCCACGGGTCGCCAGACCCGCGCCGACAGGCGGGTGCCATCCGCCATAATCAGGCCCATATCGGGCAATTCTTCGATTTCGCGCAGGGTGTTTTGTATTTGTTTCATAGATTGGACTGTTCGGTTCAACGCTCAAACAGTCAAGCCCGAACTGCCACCAATAAATCCATCACGTTGGTCCCGGTCGGTCCGGTGCGCAACAATGCAGCCTTTTGCTCCAGATAGGTCCCACTATCGGCACGTTCCAGCGCCTCTGCGGCGCCCGGGCCCCAGGTTGCCGCGTCAATCACACCGCCCGCCGCATCCGTTGGCCCGTCTGATCCGTCCGTGCCTGCAACCACCACGGTAAGCCCCTCAATCCCGGCCACTTCGCGTGCCAGGGCCAGTGCCAATGCCTGATTGCGCCCACCACGCCCCGGATTGGGCGGCAGCACAACCGTCGGCTCTCCGCCAAAGATCAACACGCCTTTGCCCATGCCCTTGATACGGCCCCCAATTGCCGGGGCCAGTACCTCAAGATCCGCATGCAAGACTTCTTCGTTTGCCAGAACCGTCAGCCCCTGTGCCATTGCCGCCTTTTCCGCCGCATTCCGCGCCGTGGTGTTGGAACTGACAATCGTCGCCTCATAGGTAAATTCATGCGGCTTAGGTGCAAGACCTATACCTGACCCGATAACTGCCAGATCATCGCCGGGGACATCCGAAATAGCCAGCACCTGA
This sequence comes from Paracoccaceae bacterium, assembly GCA_030625695.1. Classification (GTDB taxonomy): domain Bacteria; phylum Pseudomonadota; class Alphaproteobacteria; order Rhodobacterales; family Rhodobacteraceae; genus NVQY01. The sequence goes on from DAOUQK010000070.1 coordinate 2,888, forward strand.
ACCGAACCGCCCCGGAAATGCCCCAACAGCCCACCACCCTTGATCCGCGACACAAGGCGGCGCTGAACATTCATGGCACCTATGTCCAGTCCCTGCGCCAGCAACCTCTGGTTCAACGCCTGCAAATCCTCCAGCGACTTTCCGGCCACCAAATCCTCGGCCAACGACGAAGCCCCGCCTGACACCAGCAGCAGCAGATCAGACCCCGCCGCCATCCCGGCAACTGTTTGCCGCAGCTTCTGTCCTGCGCCAAGTGACCGCGTATCCGGCACCGGATGCGCCGCTTCAATCAGATGCACATAGGGCGGCAACCCCTCGCCGTGCCCGTCCTTGGTGACTACCAATGCGGGCCGCTCGCCAAAATGATCCAAAGCCGCCCGCATCATTGATCCTGCCGCCTTGCCCACGGCAATAATCTGATCGGGTTTGCCTGACTTACCAGTCTTCAGGGCCTGTTCGGTGGCCGCATAACCGCCCACCGCCGCAACCCCGGCCTGCCAAATTTCAAGTGCCAATTGCCGCCGATCCATCATATCTCCATCCAGATTGTCACCGGGCCGTCATTGACCAGTTCCACGTCCATATCCGCGCCAAACCGGCCTGTTTCCACCGGCACGCCCAATCCACCCAATGCGCGCGCAAAATACTCATAAAGCATCTCGCCCTCAGTCGGCGGTGCAGCGGCCGAAAATCCGGGCCGGTTGCCGCGTGACGTATCCGCCGCCAGTGTGAACTGACTTACCACCAAAGCAGCGCCACCGGTATCAAGCACCGAGCGGTTCATCTTACCCGCCTCGTCCTTGAATATCCGCAACTTGGAAATCTTGGCCGCCAGCGTGTTGGCTTGTGTCTCACTGTCGCCTTGCATCGCACAGACCAGCACCAGCAACCCGGCGTCAATCTGGCCCAGCACCTGACCCTCAACCGTGACGCTTGCCCGGCTAACCCTTTGAATAAGCGCGCGCATGCCTTTAACCCCGCCAGTCTACAAAACTATCCAAACCGGCGCGATCGGTGCGAAACCCGTTGGCCGGGTGATCCATGTCGGCGTAACCAAACGATATGCCACACAGGATCAACTGACCCTCGGGAATATCGAAATACCTGTGCAGAAACGGCCCATAAGACGCGACCGCCGCGAGGGCAATACTGGCCACCCCATGCGCCTGCGCCGCAATTGTGAACCCGGATATGAACCCGCCGCAATCCAGCGCGCCATAAGCCCCCAAATCGGCCGGCGACGAAAGGATCGCGCAGTGTGGTGCGCCAAACAGGTCAAAGTTATGCATCATCTGGCGGGCTGATCCGTCCCTGTCGCCTTTTTCCACCCCAACCGCATCGTACAATTGCCAGCCACAAGTGCGCCGCCGCTCTTTATAAACCCCGTCATACCTGGCGGGAAACGCCATATCTGACTTGGGCGCGCCGGTGGCGACCTCTTGTTGCAAGGCCGCACGAAACCGTGTCGTTTCATCGCCGCTGACCAGAGTGATGTTCCAGGGTTGCGCATTGCACCACGACGGCACCTTTTGCGCCGTGCCGATGATCGCCTCTATGTCAGCCCGCGGCACCGGCTCGGGGCGAAAACCCCGACAGGAAAAGCGGCTGGAAAACAGGGTGTCCAAAGCTTCGGGTGTTACGCTCATCAGGTCTCCAATCCAGAAAATTCCATTGCCGGGTTCATTGATCGGTCGGCAAACCGTAGGATGGGTTTTCAACCCATCATCCTGCCAGATAATACAACGCGGGTGATGGGTTGAAAACCCATCCTACGGATTTTCTCAGAAGTCAGTTGTCATTTTACTGATTTGTTGCAATAAGATAGCCTATACCAGCCGCTACTAACACGCCCACAACCACGGCAAAGGCAATCTTGATTACCGACCATGGCCGTTCACCCTGAACCCGGCCAGAGCGTCCGTTGATCACAAAGCGATATGTCTCGCCCCGGTACTTATAGGCGGCCAGCCAGACCGGCAGCAAGATATGTTTGAATGTGACATTTGAGACATCCGTATCAATGTCATGAATACGCTGACGGTCGCCGCCGATGTCAAACCGCACGTCCCGTTCTATCACCCGCGCCATATGTTGGCGTGCCTGAGCGTAGCCATCTGCCAGTTCGACAGTATAGGCTTCGGCCCGGAACCCGGCCAGATATTGCGGCTGATACGGCTCAAGTGCAGCCAAATCCCAAGGTTCCAACGCATCGGTATACTTCTTTGGCAGGCTTTTTGAGGCCAGCACCAGCACATCATCAAAAAACCGCGCAACCCGCCCCCTGGCCGAGCGCCAACGGATCTTGGACACCCGTTCCTGAACCGACTTTCCGCCCCGCGTCACGGTTCGCGTTTCGTAATATTCTGTACCGCGTTCACCGGTGTATTGCGATTTGGTATCGGCATCAAAAGTCCAATAGGGCACGTAAATCCCTTGCATTTTCCGCCCCTTACGGGCGTATAGGCGCAAACCATTGGGCGCGAACCACAGCGTACCCAGCCAGTCAGCCATGGCCTTGTGGGCGGCGCGTTCTTCGATACTGAACGGCAGAACACCGCGTGGCTTGATATGTCGGCTTGTGCCGGTATCGGTCACAATCGGCGTGGCGCAAAACGGGCATTCGGCGGCATGGGTGTTGGGGTCAAACTCAACCTGAGCCGCGCAATTGGGACAGCTTGAAACGCGGGTCTCGTTCATCTCATCGTCCGGCAATTGATCGGCGCTGGCGGCGTTGAAATCCAGCTCTTTCAGGCTGGCACCTTTCCACGGACCCGCCGAGACCGTTTCGGTATGACCGCAATGATCACAGCTAAGGGTGCCCTTGGTCGGATCAAAACGATAATCGCTGCCGCATTGATCGCAAGGAAAGCGGTGTTCCTGAGTTTCGGTCATTCTGGGCTTTCCTTAATCCGGCTGCTAACGCACACGCGCCCACAATGAATTGCCGGAATGCCAGATTCAATGCCTGACACTAATTTTAAGTCTCGCTAACGAACACCCGTTCAAGAATTTCCAACGTAGTTTCAATCTCGCCGGCGCTGATATTCAGCGGCGGGGCAAACCGCCAGACAGAATGCGGCCCGCCGACTTTGTTAAGGTTAAGCCCAAGCGCATAGGCGCGCTTGGTAAGCCTTTCGATCAACGCGTGACCGGGGGTTTTATCGCCCTCACCGGTAATGATCTCGACGCCCAGCAAAAGGCCATGACCGCGAATATCGCCAATCACCGGATGGCGGCTTTGCAGGTCAGCCAGACTGGCCAACAGTCGGGTGCCGGTTTCATCTGCCTTTGCCGCCAGACCTTCGCTCTCAATCACGTTCAGCACAGCCAGACCTACCGCTGCGGTCAACGGATCAGAGGCGTGCGAGGTATAATGCGAAAACCCAAGGGCGGCGGAACGATCAGCAATATCATCCGAGGTGATAACCGCCGAAAGCGGCAAGCCGCCGCCCAATGTCTTGGACAGAGTCAGGATATCGGGCACCACACCTTCATGGTCAAATCCGAACATCCTCCCCGTGCGCCCCAACCCGGTCTGAGATTCGTCAAAGATCAGCAAAATTCCCCGCTCGCGGCACTTCTCCTTAACCCGGGCCAAATATCCGTCAGGGGGCACAATGATACCGCCGGCACTTTGTATCGGCTCGATGATCATCGCTGCGGGGTTGGCGCTGGCACTGGCGTCAACCATCTCGAACCCCAGATCAAGACAGGCCATACCGCAAGTATCGGGCGACTTGCGCATGGGGCAACGGTAACAATTGGGGGCCGGTATCGCCAGCGCGCCGGGTACGGTTGGGCCGTACCCACGCCGACCGTGGGCATAGGTGGCCGCCGATGCACCTGACGTGGTGCCATGCCAGGACCCGGTCAAGGCGATGATTTCATGCCGCCCGGTGACAATCTTTGCCAGCCGGATTGCCGCTTCGTTGGCCTCGCCGCCGGTATTGAGGAATTGCACCCGGTTCAGCGGGTCAGGCAACAGCGCGACAAGCCGTTCGGCCAGATCAACCACATCGCGTGACACCATAGTACTGTCCAGATGCAGCACACGAGAGGCCGCATCAACCATGGCGGCGGTGATGGCGGGATGATTGTGGCCAATGGTGGCGCACATCTGCCCGGATGAAAAATCAAGGATCGACCGCCCGTCTTCGGTGTAAAGCCAGCTGCCTTCGGCCCGGGCGATCAAATCGGGCGCAAAATCCCGACCGTAGCGCAGCAAATGCCGGGCATAATTCGGGCTGGTGTTTTGTGTGTCAGACATGTCTTGGCTTTCCCGTCGTTCCCCGTTCGCAAAATCGGGGCAGACGGCAAATGATTCTGTAATAAAACCGTCAAATCTTATGACGTTTTTACGCCTGGATCATACGCCCGGCGGTGGGGGGGGCGGCATGATGGTAAACAGCTGTGCCAACTCCTGAATATCCCCCGCTTTCAGCCAACCATCCTGCCCGGCCGTCCAAACCAGAGTATCGCGTGCCAGACTGCTGTCACCAACCATCCGCCCCAACGAGGCGCGTGAAAACGGCCCCTTGGTCGCGCCGTTTTCGGCCAGATGCCAAACCTTTTCGACCGATGGTGGCGGTGGTGGGGCAGGCGCGACCATCGGCGCAGGAGTGGCGGCACCCCAAGGGCCGGGATTGACCATCTGTTGCGCCATCGCCAGCCCCATGCCAGCACCAAGCCCTGCGGCCACCCCCCCGCCGCCGGGGTTGTTGGCGGCGGCCGTCATCGCTTCGGCGGCGGAAAACTGGGTGTATTTGCCCAGATCACCTGCCAGACCAATCGAGGTGCGCTTGTCCAGCACCGCCTCGACCGCAGGCGGAAGCGAGATGTTTTCGATATAAAGCTCGGGAATCGCCAACCCATAACCTTCCAGCGTTGGCGCAATCTCACTGACCAGAAGCTTGCCCAGATCGGCGGTGTTCGCCGCCATGTCCAGCACCGGAATGCCAGAGCCTGCCACCACGCGGGAAAATTCCTGTACGATGATATTGCGTACCTGATAGCTGATCTCGTCCATGGTGAATTCGCCGTCAGTGCCAACAATCTCGCGCAGGAAACGGGCCGGGTCGGATATCCGCACCGTATAGGTGCCATAGGCGCGAATGCGCACCGGGCCAAATTCCGGATCACGACAAACGATCGGATTTTTGGTGCCCCATTTCAGATTGTTGAACCGGGCGGTATTGACGAAATAAATCTCGGATTTGAACGGGCTTTCAAAACCGTGATCCCAATGCTGTAACGTAGTCATGATCGGCATGTTGTTGGTTTCCAACATATAAAGCCCCGGCGTGAACACATCCGCCAGTTGACCTTCATGTATAAATACCGCCGCTTGCCCCTCGCGCACCGTCAGTTTGGCGCCATATTTGATCTCATGACCTTCGCGCTGAAACCGCCAGACCATGGTGTCGTGGGTGTCGTCGACCCAGTGGATGACGTCGATGAATTCACCGGTCAGAAAATCAAATATACCCATGTCTTGGTCCTTTCAGTCAATACTTTGGCGGGGCCTCACAACCCCACCCCCATCAATTCCTGCGCAATAATCCGCATAACAGGCCGGGCCTGTGCCAGTGTCATGCCCGGTTTCAGCCGTGGATCATAGAGCATTTTCAGCAAAAGCTCGTCATGCGAGGTCAGCAGAGCAAATTCATCATCGTCGTTAAAGATCGACGGGCGGGCCTTTGGGCTATCGTTGGGCAGGCCCAACCCCTGGGCAATCTCTTCGTGCAGGCACGACAACCTTGTCAGATCAGGGTGTTCTGCCCGGATCAGCGCCACGGCGGACTTATAGGTGTTGGTCCCGCCCGTGTTGGATTCCAGCGTCACCAGACAATGGGTCGATGTCGGCAGGCGGGCGATATGGTTCAACTCGGCCTGGCTGATCCCGGGGATCAGCTGTTTCAGGCGGGTCAAAAGGAAATCGCGATCATCTTCGCCAGTGATCAGAACGTGGAAATTACCGCCTTTGGCGGTTGGGTTGATCGGGTGACCGGTGACCCGGCCCAACCGGGCGGCGTATTTGGCGATACTGGCGCTATCTTTGTCCCGCATCGCTTGCGGTACAGAGGCGCCGAATTCGGTGGTGATGCGTACCGGCGTGGTCCAGCGGCTAAGCCTGCCGCTGTCTTCGGGGCGGCGTGATGCCCGGGTGAACCCGCGCGCGAATTCATCGTAAAACACCAATGCTTCAAAATTCCGCACCAGATCATCTGGGGTGAATGTGGTATCCGGCCCACCGCCATCGCGGCGCAATAACCCTTGGGTCAGCAGGTCAGCCTGCTGGTTGTGGTAACGGCGGGCCAAAAGCCGACTGTCTTCTGACCAATTTGACCCGTCTGACGGGATCAAATCCTGAGGCCGGGTTGGGGGAACAGGCGAGGACGCAGGGTCGAACAAGTCGCACGCGCTCAGGCTCAGACCCGCGCAAAGAACCAAAGCCAGACCGCGCCGTGCGCCAGAAGTATCTACCCTAAACCCCACAAATACCCCTAATCCGAAACTGTGCCTGCTATTGTATCGCCAACCCCGTCCTTGCGCGCTTTGGCCGACGCCAATGTGTCGCGCAATTCCGCCTCCATCTTTTTCAGTTCTTCCTCGGCAGCAGCCCGACGCGCCTTGCCTTCGTCGGCAATGGCCAGACTGTCCTGAATGGTGCCAATCAGATCGGCGTTGGCCTGTTTCACGGCCTCAATATCAAACACCCCGCGTTCCATTTCTTCGCGGATCATCTTGTTGCTGGTACGCAGGTTCGACGCATTCGCCTTGAGCAGTTCATTGGTCAGGTCATTTGCGTCATGCACCGCCGCCGCCGCCTCGGCGCTGCGCTGGATCGTCACCGCCTGGGCCAGTTGGGTTTCCCAAAGCGGCACGGTATTGACCAGGGTCGAGTTGATTTTGGTCACCAGAGATTTGTCATTTTCCTGCACCAGCCGGATTGACGGCAAGGACTGCATCGTCACCTGACGGGTCAGTTTGAGGTCATGCACCCGGCGTTCCAGATCATCCCGTGCGGCGCGCAGATCGCGCAATTCCTGCGCTTTCATCACCTGATCCTGTTCCGGCGCGGCTTTGACAGCGGCCTCATGGGCTGGGATGTCTTTGGCGTCGATCTCTTCGATCTTTTCCTCGCCCGCGGCGATGTAAAGCGCCAGTTCGTCGTAGAAATTCAAGGTCTTGTCATACAGGATATCCAGCGATTTGATATCCTTCAGCAAGGTATGTTCATGCCCCAGAAGATTATCGGTGATTTTGTCGATCTGTTCCTGAACATCTTCGAACTGGGCGGTGAATTTGGCAAAGGGTGCCGCCTTGCCCAGCAATTTCTCCCACCAGCTTTGTTTGCGTCGCACATCCAGTTCGCTGATCGAAAAGCCACGGATGGTGGTGACGATACTGCGCAAACTGTCGCCCGCTGGCCCCACATCTTTGTTGCGCACACCGTCCAGCATTGCCTGGCTGATCACCTGCAATTCGGCCTGCGCGCCCGAACCGAACGAGACGATCGAACTGGTGTTCTCCAGGTCAATCTCGTCCATTCGCCTGCGGATTTGTGCGCTTACCGGCGCGTTAGCCTCTTTCAGCGGGATAACGGCGGCATTGGGTTCCTGCAAAACCACAGCGGCGACGGTTTCGACATCGGCACGGGCGCTTTCGGCCTTTTGCTGGATCGTTGTGGACATGTCAGTTTCCTTTTCAAGAATAGAGATGATTTAGCTGGGCCGCACGCCTTCGCGTTGCAACCTTTCACGCAATACTTCGATTTCGATATTCAGGTCCGAGCGGTCATCAAGCAGCATTCTGGTCGTCCGGGCGGCAAAATTCTGTTCAAGATCGTCCAGCAGGACCAGATAATCGGCCCGCGCCTGCGGGTCAGGCCCACGGGCGTTGATATCGGCGAATTTGACGGTCGCGTCGCGAGCACCCATTAAATAAACCGTCAGATATTTGCGCGCTGCGGTCAGATCGCGGGGGTCTTCTTCAACGGTGCGAAACAGATCGCGGGCGGTGGCCTGAAACTGTTCGACGCGTTGCTCAACCTGCCGGTCGCCGGCCCGTTTGATGGCGTTACTCATGGCGGTCAGATGGGTTTCGCCTTCGTCAACCGCGCGGGCGACGCGGTTTTGTTGAAAGGTGTCAATGCCTTCCATGCCCTTGTCTTTCAGCGGGTCCAGCCCGAATGCCACCCCGTGCAGCACCAGGGCCACCACGCCACTTAGCAGGGGTGCTACCAGCCCGGGTTCGTTGTTATAGGCGGCGATGGCAATGCCTAACCCGGTCAGCACACTGGCCGCCATCTTGCGCGGAAACCCCGGGCGACGCGCCACTTTGCGCGCGGCGTAAGCGGCCTCGGCCCGCAACCCTTCGCGCAACAGCCAGGCGGCCAGAATCAATATGGCCGCAGCCGCCAAGCCGATGGCGCGGTCCACGGCCCCGCCGAACAGCGATATCGCCCCAAGCAGGATTGGCGGGGCGAACAACAGATGCGCGCGCATGCCAACAGGATCGACCTGTGCGCCGTCAAACGGGTTGCGCGCAGCGGGCGCACTCTTGGTGGGGGTTTCTTCAGGGCTGAACTTACCGCCGAAACGTTTGGCCACGGGTTAATATCCTCCCAGCACACCTGCGGCGACGCCGAACATCAAGACAATCAACGCGACATAAGCCAAGTTTTGCAAAGCAGATCCGGACATTTCAGGCCCCTTTAAGCGAACAAGTTCTTAAGAACCTAGGCTAAGTGGGGGTGGCAGGATAGGGGGAAGCCACGCAACCTTGCGCCAATACCGGGGGGAATGTCGGGTTTAACGCCGCTTTTCGGAACGCTTTCGCATTGGTTTAGACTGTGTTCTGGGCTTTGATCTGGACTGTGGTTTGGAGGCGCGTTTGGGTTTTGCCGTGCCCACATTGGTCTCTTCCGTATCCAGCCCCAATTGATCGCGCACAACCTTGCGGCGCAGTTCTTCCACCTCGCCGGGTTTCAGTGTGCCCAGCTGAAATGGCCCGTATGACACCCGGATAAGACGGTTGACGCTAAAACCCACATCCTCAATCGCGCGGCGGATTTCGCGGTTCTTGCCTTCGCGCAACCCTATGGTAAGCCACGCATTTGCGCCTTGTTG
>DAOUQK010000204.1 GCA_030625695.1 Paracoccaceae bacterium
GTGCCAGGCTGGCGGAATTGAGCCTAAAGCAGTGTTAAGGCTTGCGTTGGTCACCCCAATTTAACCATGCGGCATCCTCTGGTGAAAGTAGTGCTGCGCAACGGTCGGAATAGCGACCAATATCTTCGTCGGCCAGGCGGCCTTCCCACTTGTTCGATGTGCCGGACGCGAAGAAATCTGCCTGGTCGCCGAAGGGAGAACTCTCGTGAAACCGCATTTTACTCGCTTCGACAACTTTGCGCATGCTGGAGAATGTATTTGCATCGGTCAGGTCACTAATAATCTGTGGTGACAGGGAGATATTCAAAATGTCGGCCAGACGCGAAATCTGCCCGTGCAGGTCGTGACTTAGATCGGCGTAGTGAAAGAAATGCACATTCCCTTTTGGCTGGCGCGCCTTGGCCTGCGTGTAGTGATGAATAATAGATGACAGAGTCAAATCGTCTGTGCCTGCATCGGTCAACGGGCCATCGAGAAAACGCTTAAACCCTGCCTGTACGTCTGGGGGGAACATACCGATTAAACCACTGTTGTCCTTCATGTTTTCAACATGGCTGCGAAATGAAAAATGCGCATCCACGGGGTGACGATAGACAACAATATAGCTGGGTTCCGCCCCATAGGCGATCCCGTCCATCGGCGTATGGCTTTTGATGCAGCGGCGGCGCTCAAGACTGGACTGGGACGCGGCAATCGCCTTGCGGTCGCGGAATGCGGCGTCCAGCCATGGGGCGTCTTCTCGGTTGCCAGCTTCTGGAACGACGCGGCCATGAATGAGCATCATCACGATGTTCAGCATCCATGTCGTACCGCACTTGGGTGGAGTATTAACGATGATGTCATCAGGGCGGAGTTTGAAATACTCCCAGACGTCCGTATTGGTTATAGGGCCAATATAGTCACGAAGGCGTTCTGTCTGGACTGCGATCATTTTAGTCTCCTAACCAATAGGGATGAGCATAACTTAAACTAGTCGACAGTAACAGTTTCCAGGTGTTTGGTCCCATGGTTTGGCTGTGCGGTCTGAACATTTGCTTCGGGTACGGTGACAATGCTGTCCATGCAAAGGGGTGCTCTGCATCAGTAGAATTGCGAAAGACGCGGGGGTACGCAGATAATTCTTGCCTGATAGGGGAATCCCTCCATTGTTTAGGAAAAGCCAAGGATTCTGGACATGGCCTATACGCATCCCAAACGTCGCACCTACAAAGGGTCGATAACCAATACCGACAGATGGCAGCAATTTCGGAACCGGCCGGGCGATGTTTTCATCTGCACGCCTCCTAAATGCGGAACAACCTGGACCATTACAATCGCCACCATGCTGGCGATGGGCCGTACTGATGTGGCCCCCCAGGAACTGTCGCAATGGGTTGATGCCGAGGTTGTTCCGATCGACGATGTTACCGCCGCACTGGCAGGTCAAAATCATCGTCGCTGCATCAAGACACACACCCCTTTTGACGGTATTCCCTGGTATTCGGACGCAGCTTACATCGCGGTCTACCGCCACCCGATAGACGTGCTGTTTTCCCTGCGCAAGCACATGTCCAACGCCCATGATACACCCCCCGGGCACCCGTATCTGGGTGCAGCGGATGATAGTTTGCAAAGCTATGTGTCAGGTATGGCTGACCACGATGATATCGATGCTGACAACCTTGCAAACCTTGTTGCGCATTACCAAAGCTATACGGCTTCTCCGCGACCCGACAACCTGTTGATATTGCATTACGGCGATATGCTTGCGGACCCTCGCGGGACCATTCAGAACATCGCCCGTCACTTAGGTGTTGATGCGCAACCGGCGCTGATTGACGCGATTGAAGATGCTTCTTCCTTTGGCAACATGAAATTTCAGGCTGATCGGTTTGCGCCGTTCGCAGACGCGGGCTATTGGCGCGACCCCAAAACGTTCTTTGATTCCGCAGGCACGCGGAAATGGGCTGGAAAAGTCAGTGATGCAGCGATTTCGCAGTACAGTGCGCGGATTGCCCAACTTCTTGAACCGACCGATGTGGCGTGGCTTGAGGGTGGAGACACTGGCTGAAGTCATGGGGCAAAGAGTGTAGACAGATGGCGTGGAGTTCAGTGCTTTGTGCGCCCCTGAACAATAACTTGCGCCATGGTGCAGGCCGTGCGTTGTTGCACTGTTACTCCGGTCACGATAGGTTGCCCTAAACCAGAAACAGCCAAAGGCAACCCCATGTCCCGCCCCATCGTTGGCATTATCAGCAACTCTTACTTGATTGATGACTCCTATCCGGTCCATGCCGCCGGGCGGATGAATACCGACGCCGTGGTCGAGGTTTCGGGTTGTATGCCGCTGCTGATCCCGGCCGATCCGGCCCTGGTTTCAGTGGATGAATTGCTGGAGGTTTGCGATGGTTTCATCCTGACCGGTGGGCGCCCGAATGTGCACCCTGAGGAATACGGCGAAGTGGAAACTGAGGCTTATGGCAGCTTTGACCGGTGCCGCGACGCCATTACCCTGCCTTTGGTGCGGGCTTGCGTCGAACGGGGCCAGCCATTTTTCGGCCTTTGCCGGGGATTTCAAGAGGTTGTGGTGGCCATGGGTGGCACGCTGCACCCGGAAATTCGCGACCTGCCGGGGCGCGACAATCACCGGATGCCACCCGATGGCACGTTGGAAGAAAAATTCGAGCTGCGCCACTGTGTGACGATGAACGAAGGCGGCGTGTTTCATAAGGTTCTGGGTACGCGTGAGGTGATGACCAACACGCTGCACGGGCAGGGGCTCAAAACCGCGGGTTCACGGATTGTGATCGACGGCACCGCACCAGATGGCACGCCCGAGGCGATTTATGTGCGTAATGCCCCCGGGTTCACATTGTCGGTGCAATGGCATCCGGAATACAACGCTGCGGACGACCCGGTGTCGCGGCTTTTGTTTGAGGCTTTTGGCGCGGCGACGCATCAATGGGCAAACAGCGGCGGCAAAATACCGTTGCAACAATCTGCCTGAGGCAATGGCGTAGGGCGGGGTTTCACCCCGCCGCCCGTTTACTTTGAAAACGGCAATTCCCGTGCCCGTTTGCCAGTCAGGTCAAACAACGCATTGCCCAAGGCCGGCATCGACGGCAGTGGTCGAGCATGTGTTCGGCGCACAGACCAACGACATGGGCGGCACCCTTGTGCGAACTATCGGCTTGGTGCGGGCCAAGGCCAAGATTGGGATGAAAAACCTCGCTACAACATCCGCCGACTTGGCCAGTTACGCCGCCTGAATCCGTTCCCGGCGTGAAAACACAAGGATGCGGATGCGATCCGCACCGCCAACGACCGGCGCGGATCAGGGATCAGTCCTGATCACCTCAAATCCGGTGTGCCAACGAAACATTACACCGAAAACAAGCCCGATACGGCCCCCAAAGGTCAATAAATCGAGACACCCTACCGTCTGATAAAGCCGCAAGCTGTACGCAGGGCAGGTTCAGCTAACCTAATGACTGTGCGGGCTGCATGACCCATTTGGGTCAAAACGTCTGTTTCCGTGGGGTCAGCAATAGGATAAACCAAATGGGCGTGAACATACGCCGAAATTCTTAGTGCGTGAATAAGGAATCAGGACAATCCGACACACAGTCCTGGGCAGGACCAGACAGCCGATTCTGGTCAGGCTGGTCAGACTGATCGGGCCGGAATGTCGCGCGACCAAGTCATCGCGGCGATTTATGAAACGGCCATCCAGCCCCATCTATACGATGCCTTCATAGATGCCTGGGACGAGTATATCCAACTGGCAATCCACGACCCACGGCTGCAATCCGACCCTGTGGCCAATCAGGACGGGCGCGATACCTTGGGCCTGGACTTAATTCGGCTGGCGGCTTTTCTGATCAACGCCGATACGCACCGAAAACCGGTCAGCCCTGGCTCTGGTGATGAAGCCCTGCCATATGAGATGCTGACAATGTCCACCGGGCTGGAAATGCAGGTGTTTCAGGCCGGGCCTGCCAATGGGCGGCCAGTGATTTTCCTGCATGGCATGCTGGACGGCATGTCGCCACTTCAGGTTGCCCAACAGCATTTCAAAACCCGTGGGCTTCGGGTGCTGGCACCGACCCGGTCCGACTATGGGCAGTCTGATCCGGTGACCAAACCGTCCGAGGCTCTGGATTTGTTCACCGCCCATGTGGACGAGTTGATCACCAAGTTTAAACTGCAGCGCCCAATCATTCTGGGGTATCTGGCCGGGGCGATCTATGGCTATCACTTGTGTTCCGAACTGGGCACACGACTGGGGGGATGGTGGTTGCCGGGGCCGTGGCACCGGTGACGCGGGTCAGCCAATTGGCAGACATGGCCCCGCATCAACGGCTGGTGGCGTACACCGCGCGGTATGCACCTGCATTGCTGCCGTTTGTGCTGCGCGCCGGGATATCCCAGATCGATAGCAAGGAAACCAAAGATTTCATGGAGGCGTTGTTTCCGTCCGTCCGGCAGCCATGACCGCGACATGATGGAGCGACGCGTGTTTACCGGTTTGATCCAGTCGGGCTATCGGTTCTCGGTGTCGCAGGGGCATCTTGGGTTTGCCACGGATTCGCATTATATTGTGCGCGACTGGAGTGCCAGCGTCGCCGGATTGACGGTGCCGGTCATCCATTTTTACGGCGCCCATGACTCGGTGGTGTCGCAGGCCAGCCTGAAGACGTTCATCTCGACCCAGAAAGACGTGCAGTTCCGGTTGTTACGGGAGCTTGGGCAGTTGGTGTTTTTTGAGGACCCGGAGGTGGTGCTTGACGCGGTAGAAGAGTTGTCCGGCAGGCAAAACCGGCGCGTTTGACCGGTGCCTGTCAATTGCCGGTAGGGTGGGTAAAACCCACGTTTCGCGTCGATTGCAACCGAGGTAAACGTGGGTTTTACCCACCCTACACAAACACCGTGTCAAACGTCCGCCGCAACGCCAGGTCCAGATCGTCCATGCCGACTGGCAATCCCAGATCAACCAGGCTGGTGACCCCGTGTTCAGTGATGCCGCAGGGCACAATGCCGGAAAAATGCGCGAGATCCGGCTCCACATTGATCGAAATTCCGTGAAAACTGACCCATTTGCGCAGGCGGATGCCGATGGCGGCGATTTTGTCTTCGCTTGGGGTGCCTTGCGCGGTCAGCGGCTTGTCAGGGCGCTCAACCCAGACGCCAACCCGACCTTCGCGGATGTGTCCGGTGACGTTGAACTGATCCAGGGTGGCGATTACCCAAGCCTCAAGATGTTGCACAAATTTACGTACGTCCCGGCCGCGTTTACCCACGTCCAGCATTACATATATCACCCGTTGCCCGGGCCCGTGATAGGTATATTGCCCGCCGCGTTTGCTGGTGTGAACCTCAAACCGGCCCGGGTCGATCAGATCAGCAGGCTTGGCGCTGGTGCCGGCGGTATAAAGCGGCGGGTGTTCCAGCAGCCAGATACATTCTTCGGCCTCGCCCTTGGCGATCAGACCGGCGCGGGATTCCATGAACCGGCACGCGTCGAGGTAGCCGGTCAATCCGTCGCTGGTGATCCATTCAACCATTGTCAGCCCTTTGCGATTGTCTGGTGTTTGGCGACAAGTCAGTTTTGCGCACCGTGCCCATGTAGGTCCTGCCGATCAGTATTTCATTGCCTGAATGGCGTCATATCCACGTTGATCGTGATTGCCTACGTGCGCGCGTCGTTCAATCGGCGCAGCAACGTGGCGTAATTCTCGGCCCCCTGCGCGCCGCTCAACAGATGTTGTTTGTCAAACACCATCGCCGGAACCCCGCGCACGCCTTTTTCGATCCAGAATTGCTGCATGGTGCGCACGTTCCAGGCCATTTGCTCGCCCTCCAGCGCTACTCGGGCGGCTTCACCATCCAGACCAGTTTCAGTTGCAATAGCCACTAACGTATCAATGTCCGACACATTCCGGGCGTCGCTGAAATGCGCCTTGAACAGCGCCAGCTTGACCTCAGACTGCTGGCCCTGTTCGTCGGCCCATTCGATCAGTTGATGCGCCTGAAACGTGTTGACCATGCGGGCGTCATCATTGAAATCAAAGACAAACCCCAGGGTGGCCCCCAAATCGCTTAACTGCTGACGCGCCGCGATACTTTGTTCTGGTGTGGTGCCATATTTCTCGGCCAGATGGTCGCGCAGATTCTGACCTTCCGGCGGCATTTCGGGGTTAAGCTCGAACGGATGCCACTGCACCTTTGCCGCAATGCCGGTCTCGTTCAGCGCCTGCTCAAGCTGGCGATAGCCGATTACGCACCACGGGCAGACCACGTCTGACACAATATCAATTTGAATAGGTTCGCTCATTTCAGTCCACCTCTACGCCTGAACAGCCCGTAACGCCAGAGTTGGGTGGTAGGGCGGGGTTCACCCCGCCACACCTGAATCAGATCAACGGAATGAACGGGACATCACAGGCAGAGAGGGCAAGAAGCGAAAGCAGGATCAGGGTAAGACGCATTTCATGGTTCCTTGTTTATCATCGAATGCGCGAAAGATGACCGAGGCAGACATGGTCGGTCAAGATGGTGTGCATGAAATGTTATGGGCTGAGTCTAAAAGGTCGACTATCCGTCGGAAGGTTTACCGTTATGACTGCGGGAACTTGGTCTGCAACCACTTCAACACCTCGCGTTGATCGCCCGAGGTGGCCCGGCGCACCTGAACCAGCAGTTTTTGCAACGTCGGCCGGTCCAATGTCAGATTGGCTGCCCCTTCGTTGCAGACCGAACACAAGGCGCGCAGGTTTGATGCCTCGTCCGAGCCGCCAAGCGATTTGTCGATCACGTGGCCAATTTGCAGGCGGGTTTTTCGGGTTATATCAAAGGGATGCGGCTCGGC
>DAOUQK010000136.1 GCA_030625695.1 Paracoccaceae bacterium
GCGTTCCAGACGTAAACTCCGTTGCCACGGTCGTTCATCCGCTTGTCCACGCGCCCCTCGATCACATTTCTGGCCACCAGAGCGTCGCGGCTCCCGTGCACATCAATGCCATAAAGGTTTGCAATCAAACGATTATCTGAAACAACCGTAGCGCGCGCCGCCTTGGTCAGCTTAACGCCGGCATCAATCTCTTCGTGAGACGAGCCCGAGCCGATAATGGTGAGTCCGGTCACCGTTATGCCCGGCCCTTCCACCGTGATAACGCTGCCTTGGCCCATCCCGTCAATGGTCGCGCGCCCAGCACCATCAAGCGTGACAGCAAAGTCCAGCATCACAGATTCCTGGTAAACACCGGGCGACAGGGCGAGAGTATCGCCCGGTGCCGCCCGGCTTAGATAGTCGGCGATGGCCCCCGATCTGTTGGGCACGTCCCAAACCTCCGCCCAAGCGGGCGAAGACAGGAAGACCAACAAGATCAAGAGCATACGCATCAGTCTTACGCAGGCTCAACCAGCATCCGGCCGCGCATCTCCATATGCAGCGCGTGGCAGAACCACTGACAATAGAACCAGTGAACACCAGGACGATCCGCAGTAAACGTCACAGACGCCGTCATCTGCGGCCCAACTTCCATGGCGACACCGTGATTGGACATGGTAAACCCATGCGTCACGTCATCAATATCGTCCATGTTGGTCAGATAGATGGTCACTTCATCGCCTTGCTTGACGGTGAATTTCTCCATCGAGAACACCGGCGCCACCGACGACATATAGACCCGCACCTTATTGCCATCGCGGATCGGTTCATCTTCGCCCCAATCCAGATCGACACCATCGGCTTCGGCCTGTTTGCGCGCGTCTTCCCACATCGGGTCATTACGATCCCAGACATTGACCGGGTTGACGATGTCGCGACGCACGATGATCACGTCATGCGGCTCGGCAAAGGTTGGCCCGTCATGCACAACCGGCATGTCCGGATCACTGATGTCCAGGATCTGCTCGTTCTCGGGCTTCAGCGGGCCGACATTGATAAACCGGTCCTTCGAGAACTTATTAAGCGATACCAGCCACTTACCGTCTGCCTCTTTGGTTTCACCCATCGACGAGTGGTTGTGACCCGGCTGATAATGCACATCCGTCTTGGTAACGATCGGATCAACATCTTCGCCGCCATAGGCCGCGATCGCCTTGGCGATGTCCCATTTGACCACCTGACTGTCCAGGAACAACGTGGTGTACGCCATGCCCTTGTTGTCAAATGCCGTATGAAGCGGGCCAAGACCCAGCTGCGGCTCACCAACGATGCAAGAACGCTCATCCGCATTGTCGCTAAACAACGCATCAACCTTGGTCACGTCAATGATCGACACGGTCGGCGACAGTTTGCCGTTGATCATGATATGCTTCTGGTCGGGACAGGTGTTCACCCCATGCGGGCTGTTGGGGATCGGGATGTAACGGGTATAGTTCTTGTTCTGACCCTTACGCCCGTCCAGAACCTTGACGCCGTTCAGAACCTGGTAATCACCAGCCTCAACGCCCGCCTCGATCTCTTTGAGGTTAAAGCAGACAACATGGTCCATCTCGCCCGCAGTCATCTCGGCCAGGTTCATGCCCATTTCCGAGTTATAGCTGGTCGAAAACGCGTATTTACCCTGATAATCACAGTCAGTGTTGTCGAGGTTGCCCGAAACAATCACCTGCCAGGAAATCTCCATGGTGTCGCCGTCTATCGCAGTAAAGACGTTCACATACTGGCTTGGATCATCCAGAACAGAACCATCATTCACCAGCGGAATCTCATGTTCGCCATTGGCAAACACGTATCCTGTGCGTGGATATTTCTGTGGGCGCAAGCCGTGGATATCGCCCGCATTGGGGATCTCGATGATCTTGTCACACTTCATCACATCGCAACGCACCCGCGCGACGCGCGTGTTGGCCTTGTCGTTCATGAACAGGTAACGGCCATCATAGGTGCCATCGGTGAACGACATATGCGGGTGGTGCAAATCGCCGTTCATATAGGTTTTCTGACCGCTCTTTTCCAGAAACTCCAGCGTTTCGGGCAGCATGCCTTCACGCAGAACCTTGAGCGATTCATTGGTCTGACCCCAGCCAGTGGCCGAGCAGCGGTTGAACACCGGCACCCGCATCAATTCGCGCATCGACGGGAAACCAAGAATGCGCAGTTCACCCGTCTGGCCCGACGACCAGAAGCCGTAATAATCGTCCAGCTCTCCTGGGGCGAGATTGACGCCGCTGCCAGCTGCTTCAGCCGGTTTTGCACTCATCAAGGTGCTGCCGACGCCGGTGCCCGCAAGCACCGCGCCGCTGGCTGTTGCACCCAGCATACCACGCCGGGTCATGACCAGTTCTTTGAATCTGTTAGACATTTTAATCCTCCAATTTGGATTGTTGCAGTTGTTATTTCGCAGTCATCGCTGTTTCCAGCGATTGCGCCGAGGCCTTGGCTTTGGCGCGTCGTTTCACTTGCCGGATGATCACCGGACATTTGGCGTCGGACTGATACAGCACCTGACAATGCAGACAGTTGACGCATTCATTCGGGTTGATTTCGCCGGTCGGATGGATCGCCTGTACCGGGCATTCATTGGCACAGGACTGACAGGGCGACCCGCATTCCTTGTAACGCTTGAGCCAGTCAAACATCCGTATCCGTGCCGGTATCGCCAGTGCCGCACCCAGCGGGCAAAGATAGCGGCAATAGAACCGCTCAACGAACAGTCCGGCGCCCAGCAGGACCAGCGCAAACACCACAAACGGCCAGTCGCGAATGAATTTCAGGATGATCGCGGTCTTGAACGGCTCTACCTCGGCATAGGTTTCGGCCATGTTCATCGACACCATCGACAGCCCGAACAGCCCGAGGAAGATCATGTATTTCAACGGCCACAGCCGCTCGTGCAGGCCCCAAGGCAGGGTCCATTGCGGAATTTTCAACGCCCGTGCGATCTGATTTGTCAGCTCCTGCAAGGCACCAAACGGGCACAGCCAGCCGCAATAGGCCCCGCGCCCCCAGAACAGCAACGCCGCTGCGATTGAGAACCATTGGATAAACACCAGCGGATCCATCAGGAAAGCGTCCCATGAGAACGACCCCGAGCGCATGGAAGTGGCCAGCGCCATCAGGTTGACCACCGACAATTGCGCATTCGCATACCAGCCGATGAAAAACAGCGTGAAGGTCAGGAAACCGATACGAAACCAGTAAAATGCGCGGGCATGTTTGGTGGCCTGCATCTGAAAGAAAAACACGCCGGTCAGCACCAGAAGCATTGCGCCCAGCACGCCGATTTCCACGGTACGATCGCGCCAGATGCGCTGCCACAGGGCGGCTTTGGCGGCGGCCTCTTCGGCGCTATCATCGACAACCACCGCAACTTTCAGCGGTACAAGGTATTGATTGGGAAGGATATAACCCAGATCGAAGGTGATGAATGTTCTTTCCAACGCCCCGACAGCGCGCTGCACCAGCAATTGCAGACGGAACGGCTCTGCCGGATCAAATTCCATGTCAGCGGGTATTTTGAAGATGTCCAATTCGGTGAAACTCGGCGCGTCACCAGTGGCCAGATCGCCCAACCGTTTATGCTGCTTGTCAAAAAACCGCACCGAATTATCGCCTTGAATCAGCTGGATACGGTCAAATATCCCACCCCGCACGTATCCCGAACCCTTGAACGAATACCGCCCGCGCCCCAGCACCAAAATCGCCTGTTCGCCCTCTTCCAGCCATTCGGTCAGGTTGGCGTATTCCGCATCCCCCAGCAACGACCGCCCAATCGACGGCACCGAAACCAACGCCAGATGCATGTCGATAAATGTCTCTTCCGGCGCGCCCTTTTCCGGGCGTTTGATCGCTCGTGCATCGCCGGTTTCCACAAACGCCGCGTTGACTTGTCCCACATCCAGCGTCAGCCGCCGCACTGATCCATCACCCGCCAGCGTGGTCCAGTCCCGCACCTCATCATGCGCCAAATCCACCTCGCGCCCCGGCCCGGTGGCCACCTTGGGTGCCAGCCCGCCAAGCGACAGCGCGCGGGCCACCTTGATCCCGGCGCGCACAAGGCTGTCGTCGATAATCATGATCGTCACGGTCGCGCCCGAGATGATATCAAGGTCATGCGCATCCCCGCCCGCCGCCGCCTCAGCCTTGAGATCAAGGCCTTTGTAGCCTTCGGTCAGCGCTGTGATCTTTGAGTTGGGAATGCCGATCAGGACAATCGGCTCGGAATGTTTGACCAGCTCCACGCCAGTCAGAACCGCGTCCAGGTCAATTGCCGCAACCACATGGATCGGCTTGCCGGAATATCCCGTGGTGCTGACGAAATCCGAAGTCAGAAAGGCCCATGCAACCGTCTCGCGACCCTTTAGAACCGGGGCGACGGCAATATCTTCGCGTACCGGGCCAAATGCATCACCTTCAGGGTGAAACGCGGACGGGTCAAGCTTGGGCAGAAAATTGGCCAGTGTTTCGGCATTGGCCGTGGATGCGACAGCGAAAACCGCTGTGATCAGAATTGTCAGGGCCGTAAACCAGCCTCTTATGGCACACATTGGTATCAAGATGCCTCTCCTTTCCATTGGATCGACATCAGAGCCCTGCGGCCTGTGTGATGTATTTCAGTTGTTTTTTCGCGCGGCGGTCCGCGATTGTCATGCCAGAATTGGGCCGGGTTAGGTGTTACAGTTCCACCCTTTCCCGGCGTCCAGCGCAGGGTAAAAGCCTTGAAACAGATCGCTTGACTTACCTGAGATGTCGCAAGTGCCGTTGTACAGCTTGCACACAAGGTACATTCCGGACAGCCCGGCTGTGTTGCATTATCCGGAGAGCCACCGGTATCAACCTGAATTTCAACAACGCCGAACTCGCTACATATTTCAATCCAGTCGCCACCTGCGGCCTGGCCTGCAATTGGGGCCGCAAATTGCAGCATCAGCAGAAAAATCCCAACAGCCGACCCAAACACTGGCCGTGCCGACCAGCCCCTTAAGAGGCGCCGGGCAATGCCCTTGCTGAAAAGGATACGCAGATGGTGAAGCACTTCTTTGCCTTATCCAAGTCGATTTCAGATGTGGTTTAGACAAGCGGAATGAGTCGTGCTTTGACATATGTCATGCCCCAGAACCCCTGTCGCCCCTCATTTCAGTCTATTCAGTCCACCCTGAACAACTTTATCTTACTAAAGTCATTCAGGGGGCCTAATTATGCCAATCCAACCAACCATTGGCCTGTTGCCCAGTCAATCTTTGATCATCTGGCTGGCTATGAAAATGTGAATGACACGGATCGTCATGAGTTTGTTAACTCAAAGCCCCTTGTGGTGTGAGCAGAATTTTCCCCGAACGGCCTTCGCGGCCAGCATGGGGCAGCGCTTCGGCAATCTGATCAAGGGTATATTCAGCTTCAATCGGTACATCCAGCACGCCATCCATGAAATAATTGGCCATTTTTGTATACATGGCTTCAATTTCAGAACGGGGTGATGATTGCATGAACCCAACCAGCCAAAATCAGGGGATTCCCATTTGCACCAGGAAGTGATTCATCCTTTGGATGGCCCAAAAAATCCGAACCCGCCCGCAATCCGCCACCCCGAAGCTGCGTGACCACTGGCCCGAGTCCAACCGGGATCTGGTTGCGCGGGGGTTGGTGATGCTGTGGCTCTCTGATGAGGTGATCCGGGGTTGGCGGGCGCGGGGCGGTAAGGGGTGTGTTTACAGCGATGTGGCGATCCTTTGCGGCCTCAGCCTCAGGGCGGTGTTCGACCTGACCCTTCGCCAGACACAGGGGTTCCTGATAAGTCTGGCCCAGAGGCTGTTGCCAGGCCCGCCGGTGCCGCATTATTCCACGCTGTGCCGTCGGGCGGCCGGGTTAGAGGTGCCACAACCAAGCTATGCGCGAATCTGGGTGATGGCTGGATCTCAATCGCGCAAGCAGATCCCAAGGCTTAGTCCTAATTCTTCCTCAAACAAGGGGGCTCTGGATCGCTGGCGGTGCGGGGCTGAATGCCGCGGGCAAAACCAATGGTGAGTACGTTGTGAAAAACAGGCGTGCCGAGCCGCGCTATCTCGGCACGCCTGAGAACTATCACGACCAAAAACGGTGATCGTGCGGCCGGCAATATGTTGGCCGACCTGGCGGGCTTCATCCGGGACTCAAAAGCATTCCCGCTACCGCCCTTGATCCGACCCTCATGACGGCGTCTCTGACGGTCCCGACGCTTGTCGGGTCCCGGTCCCCATCAACTCCAGATGCCCTGCGGCGCTGGCCTATGCGTGTTTCGTGCCCGGCAAGCCCGCTTTATCTGGGTCTTCCGCCGCATCGCTCGCGACTTCTGTGATCCTTCGAAACTCATTCAGGATTTCGGCGTGGTGCAAATCCAGATGTTTCACGACCTGCTCGTTGCGCAGCAGCGAGGAAACGTAGGCTCCGGCGATCACCAGGTTCAGCTGGTCACCACCGTAAGAGGCCTCGACCAGCTTCATTTCGCGCTGAAGACGGTCCATTTCGGCCTCCATCCGGGCCATTTGTTCGGGGGAGACACCCTTGGCAATCTTGGGTTTCTTTGTATCCACGAGCTGATCAAGCGGTGTGGCAGCCAGCAATGCCTTGGAATAGGGCGCTGAATAATTATTCATGGTGACCATCAGCTGCGCTACTTCCATCTGGCGGATGGGTTTTAACTGTTTCAGGGACCGGAAGGTGTCTATTGGGCAATGACGATCCTTCAGCAGATCGGCGACCTCGGGGCAAATGCCGTCGAGCAGGCGGCGCTTGCGCCTGATCAAAGCGACATTGATATCAAGCGCCTTGGCGATCCGCTCTTCGGGCACACCGGATTTGATCGCTTTCAGGATCATCTTGTGCTCCTGAATGGTGGCAAGGCGGCTGATGCGCTTGTTGTAGGTGAAGGCCTCGTCATCGGTTGCGATCAGACACATGCCCAAGGGCACTGACCTTTCTCAGGCCAGTCAGACGTGGCTCAACGACGTTGCCTGGCTCCTGAACGGCAGGCCCAGAAAAACACTTGGATGGAGAACACCCACAGAAGCAATGGCTGAAGAAATCGAGGCCTTCAATTCAAACGTTGCACTTGATACTTGAATCCAAGAACCCTCCCGAAGTGCTGACAGACCTTCGGTTCTTTTCATTTTACACCCCTCTCTAATAGCATGTCATATATAACATGTTATCAGAGAAGGGTTTTGATCGCTAATATGGGGGGTAGATTTGCGTCAAATTGCGGTGCTTGTGCACAGCCTTACGTCGCCCTTAACAGGTCAGTCTTTGGGCGGGTTGGTATTACAGGCAGGTTTCAACCCGAAATGCATCCGGAATGGTATCCTGCCCGTCCAGCATCAGATCAGCCATCACCTGCGCCACTTTTGGTGCCATGCCAAAGCCAATCTTGAATCCGCCGTTGGCGATAAAATGCCTGGGTTTCCCCGGATACGTCCCCAATACCGGCGCCCGGCTTTTGGCCCGAGGTCGCATCCCCGCCCAGCGGGCGATCACCTTGGCATCGCGCAATACAGGCATCACCAAACGGGCCCGCTCAATCACATCGTCCAGCAGGTGGTCGGTGCCGTGGGGGTCATCAAATTCCCGCTCGGTGGTTGACCCAATTCCAAGGGTGCCATCTTCGTGCGGGATGAAATGCAGGGTTTCGGCAAACACTTGTGGCGCGTCCCGTGCGTCATACTGCAACAGCGCCGATTGGCCTTTGATGCCGGTGCCGATGACCTTCCCTAATTCAAGGCTAAGCGCTGCAAGCCCGGCAGCACCTGTGGCATGGATCACAGCCCCCCGGTCCGGGGCCTGCGCGACGATATCGACATTCAGGGACTTCAAGGCCGCCACCAAAGCGGCGCAGGCCTGCCTGGGGTGCATTCGCGCACTTAAAGTATCGTGAATCACATATCCCGTAGCGCTGGGCGGGGTCCAATCGCCGAACGCATCAACCGGGCGGACGTGCCATTCCGCCTTACCCTGCCACAGGTCTTTGGCCGTCTCAGACCGTGCGTGTGCCAAATCAAGGGCGCGGGCATCACCAATCGGTTGCAAACGCCCGGTGCGGGCATATCCCGGCGATACCCCGCCTTGTTCCGCCACGTCCCGCCAGAACCCTTCGGCCATCATCAACGCTTCAAACTGAAACGCCTTCTTGGTGTTCCAGTTTTCCGGCACATGCGGTGCCAATGCACCAACCAGACCGCCGCTTGATCCGGACCCGGCGCCATTCGGGTCAACCACACAGACCGCGGCGCCCCGCTGCGCGCAGGCAAGCGCGATAGACAGACCAAATATTCCGGCACCCCGAACCGTTACATCCACCATTGCCAATCCCTCCAACGTTCTCCAGTGTCGCGCCGTACCCTGTACGGAAGTTCCCCATGATACGCCAGCTTGCCGATCTGGATTGGTCACAAGGCCAAGTGCCGGTTTCGACCCGGTTCGACGACCCCTATTATTCGCTCGACAACGGTTTGGCGGAAACCACCCATGTTTTTCTGACCGGCAACGACCTGCCCGCCCGCTTTACCCCCGGGTTCACCATCGCCGAACTCGGCTTTGGCACCGGCCTTAACCTGCTCGCCACCTGGGCCGCGTGGGAG
>DAOUQK010000387.1 GCA_030625695.1 Paracoccaceae bacterium
CGGATCAGGTCCAGAATATGCACCAGTTGTTTTTGTGCCCCCGGGATCAGTGAATATTGTTCGGCCACCGGCACATGCGGGATGCCGACATATTGCGCCGCCAATGCCAGCAACCCGTGATCCACGCTATTGCCGGACACAATCAGGATAGGCGTATCAGCATTAAGACCGCGCCCAAGCAACGAAGCCGCCAACCCGCGAACGTGTCCCAGAGCCTCACCATAAGACAATTCCCGCCACCCGGCCCCACTCCGCTCGGCCAGAAAAACCGCATCAGGGGTTTCCCTGGCCCAGCGATGCAGCCAGTCATTTGTACTGCGTACAGGCGTGCCAAGCGGATAATCCGACTGCATCAGGATGCTGCCATCGGCGCGATCTTCGCAGGTTACCTTATGCGGGTGGTACACGGGTTCATTGGGCATTGTCAGGCCTTCCAGTCTTTGAATTAGACCCTAAACAAGAACCTTACCTGCCGTAAAGCCAGCTTAGCTGATCATACCAATCCTGCGGAGATTTATCGCGCATGATCTGGTTGCGCAGGGCCGCATGCGCCCCTGCGGGATGGTAAATATGGTCACCGATCTCTCGCGATTGCAACTGAACCCGCGCGGTGCGCAGGTGGCGTTGATCCTGATAAGCGTGCAGGCTCTGCGCCACATCGCCATTCACACCTGCAAGGTTTGAGGCAAGGCAAACCGCATCCTCCATCGCCATACACGCGCCTTGGGCAAAGTATTGCAGCATCGGATGGGCCGCGTCCCCCAACAGCGCCACCCGCCCGTCAACCCATTGCGTCACCGGGTCACGGTCGCACAGCACCCACAGTTTCCAGTCCTGTCCCTTGTCGATCACCTGCCGGGCGATGGGGCTGACATGTTCGAACCCGCGGCGTACCTCGTCCCGGCCAACCGGTTTGCCCGCCACCGGTTCGGGCGCGTCGTTGTGATACGTCACCACCAGATTGAACGTCTTCCACCCCGACAGCGGATAATGCACAATATGGCATTTCGGTCCGGCCCAAAGTGTGGCGGCATTCCAGCGCAGATCCTCGGGCATCTGATCCACCGGAATGACCGAGCGATAGGTGGTATGGCCAGACACGCGTGGCGGCCCATCGCCCAGCATCTGTTTGCGGATCTTTGACCAAAGACCATCGGCACCGATCAGGGCCGCACCAACCTCGCGGGTGCCGTCCTCCAACAGCGCAATTGCGCTGTTGTCGTCCTGATCATAGGCAACCACCTGCGTCCCGGTTCGCAATTCGATAGAATCGCTGTCCTGACAGGCCTTCAGGAACACGCTGTGCAACTCACCGCGGTGGACCACAGCGTAAGGGTTGCCCATATGTTTGCGAAAATCTGTCCCCAGCGGAATGCGGGTAATTTCATCACCCGAAAGCGCATCCATCAGCCGCAGATTGTCGATATAAACCGCCATTGCCCGGGCCGCATCACCAACGCCCAGCGCATCAAAGGCGTGGAACGCGTTTGGGCCCAACTGGATACCTGCGCCAATCTCGCCAAACTGCGCCGACTTTTCCAGCACCAGAACCCGGCGCCCAATCCGGGCCAGACCAACCGCAAGGGCCAGCCCGCCGATGCCGCCGCCGGCAATGATTATTCGGTCTTTGGACATACGGCCCTCCGGTTACTTCGCCTCGGTCAGGGTCAGCGAAATAGGCTCTAATCCGTCGATTCCGCCAGTGATTACGTCACCCGCCACCACCGGGCCAACCCCGGCAGGGGTGCCAGTCAGGATCAGATCGCCGGGTCGTAAATGGTAAAACCCGCTTAGGTGGCTGATGATTTCGCCGACATTCCAGATCAGTTCTTCCAGGGTTGCGTCCTGTTTAACCTCGCCATTCACCTCAAGGTGTATGCGTTGACCCGCTACCGCGCCAAAATCTGCCGCTTTGGTCAGGGGCGCGAACACGGCGGAATTCTCAACGTCTTTGCCCAGATCCCAGGGCCTTTGTTTCGCCCGCTCGGCCAGTTGCAAGTCCCGCCGGGTCATGTCCAAAGCGCAGCCATAGGCATAGACAGACTCTATTGCCTGTTCCGGCGTGGCGCGAAACACATCGCCGCCAATCGCCAAAGCCATTTCCATTTCATAGTGAAAATTGTCGGTGCCGGGTGGGTAAGGCACGGACGCACCACTTAAAACCGCGGCACTTGGGGTTTTGGTAAAGTAGAACGGCGTCTGGCGGTCCACCTCGATGCCCATTTCGGCGGCATGGGCGGCATAGTTGCGGCCAACGCAAAATATCCGGCCAATGGGATAGCTGGCCGTTTCGCCAACCACGGGAATGGTGGATGCCTCGGGCAGGGTGAAAAGGGTATCGGTCATCTTGGTCGTTCCTCATAATATCCCAGCTTTGTCTGCAAGGGTCGGTCGTGAATGCGGATCAGAAAGCTGTCTTCCGTCGCGTTATGGGTCAGTTTCGAAAATACCGGTGCGGTGAAGGTGTCTTTTGGCCCCCAGGTGATCGTCTTGCCATCAACCTTGGTCTGCCCTGATCCCTTTACCACATGAAACGCACAAGAAGCTGAGCGCAAAGGCGGCGCATCCTGTTGCCCGGCCTGTAACATCATCGCGGTAAAGCCCAGTGTCGGCAACACATCTTCGCCCGTCTCAGGATTAACAAAGTCCAATTCGGCCGCCTCGCCATACGCCGCCATCTGACGCAACGCCTTTTCCGTCTGCGCCCAAGGGTATCGCATCATCGGATAACGCCGCAGCGTTAGTCCTGATTGCCGGGATGGCACCAAACCGGCGGCAATGTATTCGACTTCGCTCGCATCCGGGCGGTTGTTCTGCGCCTGCAACGGGCCTTCGATGGCGTATGACCCTTCGAAATAGACAAACAACGGCAGGTCCAAAGCATCCAGCCAGA
>DAOUQK010000389.1 GCA_030625695.1 Paracoccaceae bacterium
GGCCATCGCCTTCAGTTCCGAGATCATTGACGCATCCATACCGCCGAACTTCGCCCGCCACTTGTAGAAACTAGCATTGCTCATCCCGTGTTCGCGGCAAAGTTCCGAAACCGGCACACCACTCTCGGCCTGCTTCAGAATGCCCATGATTTGCGCGTCGCTATATCGTTTGTTCTTCATTCAAAATCTCCTCAGATATTATGCCGAGAAAATTCTACGCGTGAACACCACTAATTTTAGGGGGGATTACCATTGCACCGCGCGGGAAGTACAAGCAGCTTTTCGGACGCAATGAGTTGAAACTGACGATCATCAAGATGCTACGGCAAGCCCCGGCTGATGATGAGACAATCGCGGCGCAGGTCACGGGCGATACTTGCAGGTGCGGAACAGCGCCTCGGAGAACGGATGTCATTGCTGACTCGCGGGCGGCTGTAGGAAACCGCGATGCCCAGCTTTTCCAGCGTTACCTTCATCGTCCCCCGTCATAGGGCTGCCGTTGTCAGCATGCAGGACCAAAGGTCGTGAGATGCAGGCTTTTGAAGCAGACACTTAGAGTGATGGTTGAACCGGGGCATCCAGTCAGACATCCAGTTCCTCTACAAACCGGGCGTTTTCCTGAATGTATTCGAACCGCTTTTCCGGCTTCTTGCCCATCAGCCGTTCCACCAGATCGCCGGTCTCGCCCGGTTCGTCCTCGTCAATCGTGACGCGGATCAAGGTACGGGTGGCCGGGTTCATAGTGGTGTCTTTCAGATCTTTTGCGTCCATTTCACCCAGACCTTTAAAGCGGGACACATCAATCCTGCCTTTGCCGCCCAGACCTTTCTCAAGCATCCGATTCTTTTCCGCCTCGTCCAGGCAATAGATCCGTTTGGCCCCTTGCGTCAGTCGGAACAGTGGTGGGCAGGCGAGGTACAAATGCCCGGCATCAATCATCGGCCGCATTTGTGTGAAGAAAAACGTCATCAACAGGGCCGCGATATGCGCCCCGTCGACATCCGCGTCGGTCATGATGATGACCTTGTCATACCGCAGATCGTCAAGTATGAACCGCGCGCCCAAATTCACTCCAAGCGCCTGAGACAAATCACTTATTTCCGCGTTTGATCCCAGCTTCGAACTTGCCGCCCCCAGCACGTTGAGGATTTTACCACGCAGCGGCAACAACGCCTGCGTCTTACGATTGCGTGCCATCTTGGCCGAACCACCCGCCGAGTCTCCCTCGACGATGAACAATTCTGTCCCCTCACGGGCAGATTGCGAACAATCGGTCAGTTTGCCGGGCAGACGCAGCTTTTTGGTGGCGCTTTTGCGCGCGGTTTCCTTTTCCTGACGCCGTCGCAGCCGTTCTTCGGCCCGTAACACCAGAAAATCAAGGATCGCACCGGCCGATTTGGTATCTGCCGCCAGCCAGTTATCAAAATGGTCGCGAACCGAGTTTTCCACCAGTTTTTGCGCCTCGACCGTGGCCAGCCGGTCTTTGGTTTGCCCCACAAACTCTGGCTCGCGGATGAAACACGACACCAAAGCTGATCCGCCGGTGGTCAGGTCTTCCCGGGTGATCTGCGCCGCTTTGCGGTTGTTGACCAGCTCTCCATAGGCCCGGATGCCTTTCAGGATCGCGGCCCAAAACCCGGCCTCGTGGGTGCCGCCTTCGGGCGTGGGGACGGTGTTGCAATAACTTTGAATGAACCCGTCGCGCGACGGTGTCCAGTTGATCGCCCATTCGACTTTACCGGGGGTGTTGAACTTTTCCCGGAAATCGACCGAGCCGGCGAATGGTCGTTCGGCGTATGTGGTCGCCTCGCCCAGGGTCTCCATCAGGTAATCTGACAAGCCGCCGGGAAAGTGGAAAGACGCCTCAAGTGGGGTCTCGCCGTCATCAATTCCGGATTTCCAGCGGATTTCGACGCCCGAGAACAGATAGGCCTTGGATTTGGCCATCTTGTACAGCCGCGTCGGCTTGAATTTCAGGTGACCAAATATATCGGCGTCCGGGTGGAACGTCACGGATGTGCCGCGCCGGTTCGGGGCCGCGCCAACGGTTTCCAGCTTGCCCTGTGGCACCCCGCGTCGGAATTCCATCGCGTACAGCTTTTTGTTGCGTGCCACTTCGACGCGCACGAAATCGGACAAGGCATTGACCACCGACGAGCCAACGCCGTTCAACCCGCCCGAGGTTTCGTAATTGTCGCCGGAAAATTTGCCACCGGCGTTCAGGGTGCAGAAAATGATCTCTAACGCGGATTTCTTGGGGAATTTGGGATGCGGATCAATCGGAATGCCCCGGCCATTGTCGCGCACGGTGACATGGCCGTTTTCATGCAGCTCCACTTCGATCCGCGTGGCATGGCCCGCAACGGCTTCGTCCATAGAGTTATCGACGATTTCGGCCACAAGATGGTGGAACGCCCGGTCGTCCGTGCCACCGATATACATGCCGGGACGCAGGCGCACATGCTCCATATCCTCAAGCACTTCGATTGAGGCCGCATTATAGTCGTTGGGGTCCGGGCGTCCGGAAAGAAGGTCGTTCATGTGGGCTGCTCTGTTTTTGGTTTGCGGGCATTATGGCAGACAGGATGGGCGCTGAGCAACATCTACGTAGCCGGTTTTTCACCTCAAGAGACCATCAACACAGACGTACTTATAATTTCGCTTGTTTCGTAGTCGAATTGAGGTGCCCAATATTTCTGGCGACACGATTTACGTCACATCTACATCCAACCGAGGATCGCATCTGCCACCGCCTTTGGATTCTGGTGGCACAGCCAGTGGTCAACTCCGGCCAGCGCCACGCGGGTTAGGTCGGGCGCAAACTCTTCCAGCCCTTGGGTGGATTCGGGCAACAACGCTGTGTCGTCTTCGCCC
>DAOUQK010000350.1 GCA_030625695.1 Paracoccaceae bacterium
ACGGATATTCAGGTGCGGGTGTACAGGGAAGGCGAAGATTTCAAGCGCTGGATTGGCGGTTGCGATGCGTCCGGTATCTGGCTGCGTGATCAGGTCGAGTGGTTGGGGCTGAATGCCTGGGTCAAATCTTCGACCGATCACCATCATAATATTGCGATCCAAGGGGCCTTTGTCGCGGGAGATTTTGGCCGAGGTTCTGTGGACGCCGCCGACAGATGCGTCGGTTGAGGACCTTGCATGGTTCCGGTTCACCACGGTGCGGATTGGCGACATTCAAGGCGTGCCTGTGGTGCTGAGCAGGACCGGGTATTCTGGCGAGCTGGGGTATGAGGTTTTTTGTCATCCGGGTGACGCCGAGGCAGTGTTTGATGCGATATGGAAGGCCGGTTGGTGCCGCAGCACGGTGATTGCGTGCGCATTGGCAAGGCGCAGGTTGGGGTGGTGACATCGGCGATGAAATCGCCTTGGCTGGGCAAGGTGATCGCTCTGGCGCGGGTTGATGTAACCCATGCAGAGCCGGGAACGGTGATTGAGGTCGGCCAGTTGGACGGCGAACAAAAGCGCCTGAAGGCGGTTGTCTGCACCTTTCCGAATTTTGACCCCACTAAAGAGCAGGTTAAGGGGAATTACGGGTAAGGTGGGGTGAAACCCCACCCTACGGATGGTTCAGGCGGCGATCAGTGATTGCGCCCGCGCGTTGGCGCGGTCGGCGTTGCCAGTGTCGCCCAGCCCTTTGAACGCCCGCGCCACGGCCCGCCAGTTTTGTGCCGAGGTGGGTTTCAGGGCCGTGCGTTCATTCGCCAGTCCCAGCGCCAGATCAAAGCGTTTGGCGCGCAATGCCGCCTCGAGCAGGGTCCAGGCGATGATGTCACGTTGGGCGAAACTGCCACCCAGACGGTGGGTCATGTAACGCACTGGAAACAGGCGGTCGACGCAGGCGGCGTAGTGTTCGTTCTTGAAATCCTGCACCCCCAGACAGAACGGCAGGCCAATTTCGCGGCTCATGGCGGCGTTAGCGTCCGAGGCACTTTGAACATAGCGTTCGTTGGCTGACAAAAGTGCGTTTTGCGCGTCGGTGCGCCCGTCCGAGACAAAGGTCATCATCGCGTGCACATCGTTGAAGGCATATAAGGTATCCTGCGCCGCCGGTTCCCATTTGTCGGCCAGATGCGCCCAGCGGTCGCCAGATGGTTGACCCGACAGGTTCAGCCGCCACAGCAAGGCGGCAGCATCCAGTTCTTCGTATTTGTTACCGCCCTTGCGGCGCGAATCCAGGTGATTGTCGAATATGTCAAACGCCTGATCATATTGTTCCATATCAAGGTGATACAGCGAGGTATGCCACCAGAGGTGGTTGGCGAAATTGGTGGTACCCCAAACATCGGCCCGTTCGTTCATGAACCGTATGCCACCGGCCTGACGGCCCCGCATTTCCATCACATGCGCCACCGCGTGGATCGCGTATGGGTTGTCAGGGCGGATCGAAAGGGCGCGGCGCGCGTGATCCTCGGCCATGGAAAAGTCGCGGTTTTCCTCAAGCCCAAAGGCGTAGAAACCCAGCACAAACTCGTATCCTGGAATGCTTTCGTCCCAATTGTTCGACACCCGCGCCACCACATCGCGCTGGCCGACGACGTCACCCAGCAAGACCATGGTCAGATGCACCAGTTCCAGAGCAAAAAGGTCCATTGGATACTGAAACAGCACTGCCTCCCATTTTTGCACAGCACCGTGGAAATCGCCCTTGATCCACGCCTGCATTGCCGCGATGTGACCCTTTTCGCGGTCATTGGCCTGGGAAATACGTTTTTCGGCCTCGCCCAGAGCGGCAACCATTTCACCGTAGATGCGGGTTTCCATGTATTGCGTCATCCAGGCGGATTTGAACAACCAGCCCATAATGAAATCCGGGTGATCCACCAGCGTACTCTCGATCTCTGCCACCGGATCGCCGCGAAACGACAGCGACATGGTGATGGCCCGTTCCAGCGCGTCGATGGCATCGGCATTGGGATACGATACCGGCACGCCGCGGCAGTCGGTTCTGGGTCTGGTTGCCGTTTTAGTCAGTGTCTCGCTCATCAATTTAAGTCCATTTCCTAAAAATGAAGTTTCGATTCCCTAACACGACCTTGCGCGTTTGGCTCGACACGCGGCCTCACATTACAGCGAAAATCATTACAGATTGGTGCGCGTCTCTGCGACACGCGCCAGCAGGGTCGCGCCCAAGGGCAGGATGGTATCGTCAAACGAAAACCCTTCGTTGTGCAACGCACCAGTGCCTTCGAATCCGATGGTGAAATAGGCGCCGGGCACGGCGTTCAGCATGTCGGCAAAATCTTCGCTGCCGGTGACCGCCTCGCCGCCAAGCAGGACGTTATCCGCGCCGACAACATCAGTGGCGAGATCGGCGAAGACCTTTGACAGGGCATCATCATTGACCAGGGGCGTGAAAATATCGCGGATATCAACCTTGACCTCGACCCCGTGCGTGGTGGCAATCCCGGCGCAGATTTCACGGATACGGGTTTGGATCTGGGTGCGGATTTCGTCGGTGAACATCCGCGCGGTGCCAGAAATCACCGCTTCGCCGGGGATGACATTGTATGCCGTGCCGCTGTGGAATTGTGTGACCGAGACGACGGCAGCCACGTTTGGGTCAAGATTGCGCGAGACGATGCCCTGCAACGCCTGCACCAATGCAGTGGCGGCAAGGATGGGATCGCGGGAATCACTGGGGCGGGCGGCGTGGCTGCCCCGGCCTATCACCTTGATATCAAAGAAATCGGCACCGGCCATAGCGACGCCCGGCTTGATGCCCACATGGTTTTGGGCGGCACCCGGACGATTGTGCAGGCCATAGATTTCGTCGCAGGGGAATCGGTCGAACAGACCGTCGTCGAGCATGGCGCGGGCACCGCCCAGGCCCTCTTCGGCCGGTTGGAAAATCAGGATTACCCGGCCGTCAAAATCGCGGGTATCGGCCAGATATCGCGCCGCCCCCAGCAACATGGTGGTGTGCCCGTCATGGCCGCAGGCGTGCATCACACCCGGTTTGGTAGATGAAAACGCCAGGTTGGTTTGTTCGTGGATCGGCAGGGCATCCATATCCGCACGCAGGCCAATGGTTCGACCGGGGGCTTTGCCGTCGATCACGCCGATCACGCCGGTTTTGCCAATGCTTCGATGCACTTCAATGCCCCAGCTTTGCAAAAGATCGGCAACGATTCCCGATGTGCGGACTTCTTCAAAGCCAAGCTCGGGATGGGCATGCAGGTCCTGGCGGATTGCGGTCAGTGTATCGGCCTGGTCGAGGATGGGTTGCAAGAGGTTCATATCGGGTCACTTTCGGTTTGGGTGGGATTGCTTGACAGAAGCCATGGATTTTCTGAGCAAAGCCGCTTATGAGCAGGGACGAATGGCCCCGTGGATGTTCGTGAATATTTACAGTGGGGCCGATTTTTGGGCGCAGCACAAGGGAAACGTGCGAAATGGCGGTTGGCGTGTTTGATTCCGGGCTTGGCGGGTTGACGGTTTTGCAGGCGGCACAGGCGCGCCTGCCCGAAGTTGATTTCCTGTACTACGCCGATTCCGCCCATGCGCCTTACGGTGTGC
>DAOUQK010000227.1 GCA_030625695.1 Paracoccaceae bacterium
AGAGAAATCCGCGCCCCGGTTCTGTAAGGCAACGCCGGTCCCCGGCACCACCACACCCGATCCGAACCCGGCATAATTGGATTGAATGAAGGACACCATCATCCCGGAGGCATCAGCCGTCGTCAGATAAACCGTTCCGCCGTTCTTGGGCGCGCCGGCCCCGAAATCGGTGGCTTTGGTCAGGTTGATCTCGCGGGCACGGGCCGCCAGATACCCATCATCCAGCATGTCCGCCGCGGTAACATTGGTCATGTAGTCGCTGTCGGCGACGTAAGCTTCGGCATCCCGCAGGGCGAGTTTCATGGCTTCGATCTGAAGATGCAGCGCCGCTGGGTCGTCGGCGCCCAGATCGCGGATACCGGTGTGGGACAGAATCCCCAGCGCCATCAGCGCCGCAATCCCCTGACCGTTGGGCGGGATTTCGTGCAGGGTCACATCGTCAAACTGTTGCGAGATGGTGCCGCACCAGTCGGGTTTATGTGCCTTCATGTCGTCCAACGTTAATGCCGCGTCATGGAGTTTGGCAAAATCCACGATTTCCCTGGCGATCTCACCTTCATAGAACGCCCGGCCCTTGGTCTCGGCAATCAGCCGCAATGTGCGGGCATGTCCCGGACTGGCAAAATATTCTCCGGCACGGGGCGCGCGGCCATTTGGCATGAAGGTCTCGGCAAATCCGGGCTGGTCGCCCAATTGCTCTGCCGCGTTTTGCCACAGTTTGGCAATGACGGGGGAAACCGGGAAACCGTTCTCGGCATAGGTGATTGCAGGTTCGAAAAGCGTGGCAAAGGGCAGTTTGCCAAACCGCTGTGACAGGGCAACCCATGCCGAAACGGCCCCGGGCACTGTCACACTTTCCCAACCGCGAAAGGGCATCTTGTCCAGACCGGCAAACCGCTCGGGCGTCCAGCCCGCAGGCGATCTTCCTGAGGCGTTCAGCCCAAGCAGGTCCCAACCATCCCACAGGATCGCAAACGCGTCAGATCCCAACCCATTGCCGGTCGGTTCCACCGCCGTGAGCGTGATGGCCGTCGCAAGCGCGGCATCAACCGCGTTGCCACCCCGGGACAGCATGGACAGACCGGCCTGAGCTGCCAAAGGCTGAGATGTGACGACCATATTATCGGCGACAACGGCTGAACGGCGCGAAGGATAGTGGTGATTGGCACGAAGATGCATGATGGGATCGCTTTCTGATGATGGGTAGTCGGTCAGGTTGGGCCAGCCAATATGCCCTCGACAAGAATCTGCACC
The DNA here is from genome assembly GCA_030625695.1 of Paracoccaceae bacterium. Classification (GTDB taxonomy): domain Bacteria; phylum Pseudomonadota; class Alphaproteobacteria; order Rhodobacterales; family Rhodobacteraceae; genus NVQY01. The sequence continues at coordinate 1,255 of DAOUQK010000227.1, forward strand.
CGCAGCGCCTCTTCCAGTGTTGCCAGCCTGTTCGGCTTGCCCTCGCAAAGCAGGACAAGATCATCAAGCTGGGCCTTGAGGCTGGTGGCACGCGGATCTTCCGGGTTCTGGCCGACCGGAACATAAGGCCCGCCATCCGAGGCCGCGTCGCGGTGGAATTCACTGATGCGCCTGCTTATCAACGAGCCTTTGATCGTTAGTTCCTGTCGGTCTGGTTGCGCTCCGCCAACACTTCCCATGATGGTAACCGGAAGGCCGGTTTCGGTTTCCAAACGGGCGGCCACATGGGTTTCGCAAAGGTCCGGACCTTTGGGATAACTCGCCTGCGACCATACAATATGCAGCGGCCCCAAAATCCTTTCGCTAAAGAAAAGGAAATGGGAAATGACCTCTCGGGTCATACCGCCTTCTGCGCCGAAACGAAGCCAGTCCGCACCCAACTGCCACTGGCGCGGCCATGCCGCATAGGTCACTACGATGTCTGCGCCCGCAAGATCGCCCAGCGCCCCGGCCTGCGCGTCTTTGGAAACATGCGCCAATGCGTCACCTGCCGCCTGCGTAAAGTTGACCGCGGTCGGCACACCGGAATGGGCAAGCTGTTCGACCAAGTCACGGCTTTCCGCGATATCCACGCCCAGAGGTTTTTCCAGAAAGACGCCCTTGCCAGCCAAAGCAGCCATCAAGGCATATGCTTTGCGAGGTTTCGGAGGGCACGCCAGATAGACCAGATCGGCGGCGTCGATTGCTGCCTGCGCGCTGTCTGCGACAGCGGCTTTCGGGGCTAGTTTGGTCGATAGATTGCAGGCTGCGGCGTCGGGGTCCCACATGGAAACCACGTCGAACTGTGGGTGGATTTCCATATGTTCGACCATGCGCCGACCCATTATGCCAAGGCCGATTACTGCTGTTTTGATCACTGTTCGGGTCTCTCTTTCAAGGCGTTGTTATAATCGGAACGGAACGCGGCCAGGCTGGCCGTCCATCAAAGCTCGTCGAAACCCTGATAAAACCGGTTCCAGGTTGGCGAGATCAGGATTTCGTTAATACAAACATGCGCCGGCATCTCGGCAACAAAGCGCACGGTATCAGCAAGGTCCTGACCCTGAAGCATACGGTCCATGTCTTTCGTGGATGGCGGGGTTGGTCGGTTTTTCAGGATGTCGGTAGACACCTCGCCCGGCATGATGACGGTCGATCTTATTCCGGCCCCGCCTTCTTCGGTGTTGATCGTTTCCCCCAAGGCGAGCACCGCCCTTTTGCTGGCATTATATGCCGCCCCGGTCAGGCGGCCAACGTAGCGGCCGGCCCAGCTTGAGATCAGGATCATCAATCCGCCGCCTGAGGCGCGCATACCGGGCAAGACGGCCCTTACCGGGTAGAAAACACCATTCAGATTGACGTCTATGACAAGGTCCCAATCGTCAGAAGTCAGTGACCCGAGCGACCGGTTTGGCACGTTCAGCCCGGCATTGGCGACCAATATATCCACCTGCCCAATATCAGCGGCGGCTGAGGCAACCGAATCTGCGTCGGCCACATCCAGCGGCACGGCATGGGCTTTTCCACCGGCCTTGGTGATGGATTGAACAATGGCCTCAAGTGGTTCCAGACGCCGCCCGGACACAAAAACCTCTGCCCCGGCCTGCGCCAGAGCCAACGCAGCCGCCCCGCCGATGCCTGTGCCACCACCGGTGATCCACGCACATTGATTGTTCAACTTTCCCATGTACCGCTTTCCCATCTGTTAGCCGCCCTCGCCAAAAAGCGGGGCGTGCAGACCAGATTACGCCCACCAACGGCGGTATAGCAACAATTTTGATATCACTGCCGATTGCCGGGCCCTGGGTTTGCGGCGTATGAACCTTGAAAGGTCTGCGAGGCCCGTTGCGAACCAGACCGTGCAATTTAATCGGGATTCGCACCAGCAATAAGACCGAACTGAATACGAACTTCCGTAAAGGACGGGACCATGCAAAACTTGCTCTGTACCAGCACCGCCCCGGCCCGTTTGCATTTCCGGCAACAAGGCCAAACTGTTGCTGGCTAATCCACCCCGAACAACCAAGGCGCCATTCATTCGGGCAGTGTTTCTATTACTTGTGGCTATCACTTGTTTTGATCTGATGGGCGTTGTGATCCGGGTGCTGCTTGAGAGGTATTCGGCGCAGGAACTGTCGGCCTATCGCAATGTTCTGGGCATCCTTCCCAGCCTGACGATGTTGATCTACACAGGCGAGCTTCGCCTGAAAGGGTCGTCTTTCTATATCCGGCAATGGCCGCTGGCCTTCCTGCGGGGTTTTGCCGTTGCACTGGCACAGCTTTGCTTTTTTTCCTCTATCGGACTGTTTGAACTCGCAACAGTTTCAGCACTGGCACAGACCAACGGATTGTTTGTGGTGCTGTTCTCGGTTGTCTTACTAAAGGAACGGGTGGGCATCTGGCGCGTGTCGGCACTCGGGTTTGGATTTGTCGGCGCGCTGATGATTCTGCGCCCCGGAAGTGATGCGTTTTCACTCTATGCAATCCTGCCTGCTATGGCTGCCGCCTTTTATGCCTTTTCAATGGTCACGGTGCGCAAATTTGACAGCAACGTGTCCAACCCGTTGTTGTATCTTTATTCTTCGGCGATGGCAGCGGTTAGCGCGATTGTTCTGACCGTATCCACAACGGGTTTCAGCCCAATCCACAGCTGGCAAGACGGTGGGCTTATTTTTGCAATGTCCATGCTTGGGGGTACTGCCGTTCTTTTGATGATGCTGGCCTACAGAACGGCCGCCCCGTCCGCGCTCGCTCCGTTCGGGTATTTTGGCCTTTTGACCGCGTTCACATTTGGATGGCTGTTTTTTGGCGAAGCGCCAGTAGACACATTGTTTCCCGGCGTTCTGCTGATCGTGGCGGCTGGTGCCTTGATTATGTGGCGCGAGAACCGTGCCTGAAATACCGACCGTTGCATTTCGCCAAGTGGCTCACCGACGCAACGTCGGTTCATGAAACAATGGCCTGTCTACTAAACCCTGTTAGGTTAGACTGATAATGTGCCCCTATGCTCGCCAACAAGTGGACCCTGATATGACGACCTTTTCGATGCTGGACCTTTCACCGATTGTCGAAGGCGGCACACCCGCAGATTCGTTGCGTAATACGCTGGACCTGGCGCAACATGCCGAACGCTGGGGGTATCAGCGATTTTGGCTGGCGGAACATCACAATATGCCGGGCATTGCCAGTGCTGCCACCTCGGTCGTGATCGGCTATGTGGCCGCCGGAACGTCAACAATCCGCGTCGGGTCGGGTGGTGTGATGTTGCCAAACCATGCGCCATTGATCATCGCCGAACATTTTGGAACCCTGGCAACGCTTTATCCTGACCGGATTGATCTGGGCCTTGGCCGCGCGCCCGGAACCGATATGGGCACCGCCCGCGCATTGCGCCGGGGCATGGACCAGATCGACACATTTCCGCAGGATGTTATGGAACTGATCGGATTTCTGGGGGATGCCACACCTGATCAGCGCGTGCGCGCGATTCCCGGGCAGGGCACTAAAGTGCCAATCTGGATATTGGGGTCCAGCCTGTATGGGGCGCAGTTGGCCGCACATCTTGGACTGCCTTATGCCTTTGCGTCTCACTTTGCCCCGGCTGCTTTGGAAGAGGCGGTGGCGCTTTACCGGCACCGGTTTGAGCCGTCCGCTTATCTTGCCGAGCCATATTTCATGCTGGCGGTGAATGTCTTTGCGGCAGATGACGCAGATAAGGGCACTTTCCTGAAAAGTTCAATGCAGCAAGGCTTTGCGCGGTTACGCAGCGGCCAACCTGGCCCCTTGCCGCGCCCGGTCGATGACATCACCGCCCACCTTGACCCGGCGGTGATTCGGATGGTGGATCAGGCGCTTAGCTGTTCGGTTGTGGGGACGCCCGACATGGTTGTCGAAGGGATAGAGCAGTTGATGGCGCAATACGCACCGGACGAGATCATTTTCAACGGGCCAATCCACGATCACACGGCAAGGCTGCGATCATTTGAAATCGCGGCCAGCGCCATGCAGTCCATTTCGGCCAATCGTTAGAGTCCGGCCAAGTGGGGTTTGATGCTTTTGGATCGGTGCATTTTGCCGATAGAATCTGCATTCTCAATCAAAACCTGAATGGTCTCGGTCAGGGCCTGAATTTCCGACGGATCAAGCCGTGAGAAAAGGTGTTCCCGTACGGCGCTGACGTCTCCACTGGTTTTCGCCAAAAGGTCGCGGCCTTTTGCTGTCAGCGACACCTGCACAAATCGTTTGTCGTGGCGCAATGTAATTTTCTTGACGAGTTTGGTTTCTGCCAGCTTTTCGACAAGTCGGCTGGTCACAGTCCGATCAATTGCTGAGAGTTGCGACAAATCATGGATCGTCAGCGGCGTTTCCCCCTCAAGACAGCTTAGCAAGCGCCATTCGACAAGCTTAAGACCATGGGCCCTTAACGTTTTGTCCATGACCTCTCTGATCCTGCGGTTGAGGGTCGCAAGGTAGAATTCCGGTGGGTCATTTTCGATGATATCTGTCGAGGTTAGTGACATGCCCACGGTTGGTCCCTTTGGTCAAGCGCGTTGCGGTTACCCAGACTCTCTACTACATTATTCGACGAATTGGTAGGGTGATATTATTTATATATGTGTTATAGCACATATAATGATATTATCTGATTCGGAGAGACCAAATATGAAAATCACGGTGATTGGAGGCGGACCTGGCGGGCTGTACACAGCGCTTTTGACAAAAAAGGCGCGTCCGGATTGGGAAATCGAAGTATTCGAACGCAATCAGCCAGACGATACATTTGGCTTTGGTGTGGTGTTCTCGGACGAGACCCTTGATGAGTTTCTAAGTCGGGACAAGCCGGTTTTCGAACGGATGCAAGACCAGTTTGCCTATTGGGACGATGTCGCGATTCATTACAAAGGATGCGAAATG
>DAOUQK010000282.1 GCA_030625695.1 Paracoccaceae bacterium
AAAATGACCCAGCCGGACCCGGCCTCGGGGCGGGCCATCACGCCGACAGCAATTCGTATCAGCCCGTTCACGAACACCGCAACGATCAGCACCAGCGTCAGCGCAAGCATCCCCTCCAGCGGGCGGAACAACAGCATGGCCCCGGCGAAGGCGTTGAACAACCCAAGGATCAGATAGGTAAGCCGGGCGTTCCAGTCGTCCTTGGTCTTGAACACCTGGACCAACATCATGATGCCGCCAACACCGATGAAGATGCCAACGATCATTTCAATCGCCAATGATACAAGGAACGGTGCGGACAAGGCGCTAAGCCCACCGATCGTCATCAATATGCCCAGGGCAAGGAACCAGCCCCAGCTTTTTTGAATGTCTTGTGCTTTGCCCTGTATCGTGGTCGCCATCTTTTCAATTCCTTGTTTTTGTCGCAGGCACGCGCCAGACAAACATCTGACGCGCGCGTTTCATTATGACTCCGAGCTACCACTGGATGACTCAAGCTACCACCTTCCCATTACCGATCATACGACTATGGTCTGCAGTGTTGCAGTGTTGCAGTGCGACCGTGCAGCCCGTCATTCCGGACATTCGCTCCAAGCGCAATACCTGCTTTTCGAGTCGCGCCAGCAACACCGAACAAACCTGCCACTGGTTGAATGTCAGCTATCGAGTGGATGTCAAAAAACCGATGGCTTTCGCGATAATTCTTATTTGCAGCAGATACCTACCGCAGTGTCCAGGGCATCGACATAGGCCTGAACGGCTGTTTCATCATGCGCCAGCGACACATAGATTTTCGTTAGCATCGGATTGATGAATATTCCTTGCCGAACCATTTCAAGGTCAATTTCTCGTCGTAAATGGTAATTGCTGGTCGCCTCGGTTTCCATATCAACAATAGGAATGTCAGCAATCTGAAACTGGGCCAATGGTCCCTGGCCATAAACCTGAACAGCAATGCCGTGTTTGGAAAATGTTTTTGTAATCCCCTCGCGGAGCAATGCACCCATTTTGTACATGTGTTCGTATGCACCAGGTGCGCACAGGATATCGATAACTGCATGTGCTGCTGCTGTTGTAACGGGCCCTCCGCCGGTGGTGGAAGCCGCCCAGACATATTTGTTGGTATGGTGCCGGTCCTCGCGAACTTCGTCCATCAGGTCTGTTCGACCGCCAAGTGCCGCAATCGGATTGCCGCCGCCGATCGTCTTGCCATAGGCAAGCAGGTCCGGAGACACACCGTAGTATTCGACCGCCCCTCCCAAAGCCAGGCGAAAGCCTGATACGACTTCGTCAAAGATCAGCAGCACGCCATGTTTTGTGGTTGCGTCACGCAGGCCCTGCATAAACGTGCGATCCGCCAAAATGGACCGTTGCACAGGATCAATGATGACTGCGGCCAGATCTGACGCATGTTCAGCGATCAGGTTTTGCGCGGCTTCCAGATTGTTGTAGGGCGAGACAAGAAGATCACCGACAGCACTTGCCCCGCCGGTTCCGGTCATCTGTGCAGCAGGCAGGGTGTTTGCATCGTTCCAGAATAAGGATATCTGACATCCAGGGTTCCGAAGCAGGCGCGCTCAGCCTTTGCGGTCGTACAATTATTGTCAACGGGCCAACAAGTTCCGTTCTTGAGATAGTGCGGGAGGACCCCCGCCTGTATCAATCATTCTATTATCTGTCGCATCTGAACATGCGTCTCGCCATTCGGATGATCGCCGGATTGACGGCGCGTTCGGCGCAGGACAAGCTCAAGTTCTGACTGCTGTTGCTTGACGAATATGCCGCGGATAAATCAAACTGGATCATTTGCACTCATTCCGATTTAGCCAGGCAACTTGGCCTGTCGGCCCTTTCCGTACAGCGCAATCTGAAAAAACCTCGCTGGACAAGAGATTATCGATCTCGGCTACGGACGCATTCGAGTTCTGGATCGAGCCAGGCTAACTTCCGTTCCCCCGGCACCAATGGACGAGAAAAAGGCACGACCCAGGGCCTGAAGACTGTTCACCCAAGCTCCACCTCCTAGTCGCCCGGGGCTTTGCCCATATTCTGACTTGCGGCAATCAGTCGACCATTGAACTCGGCCCCGAATACAAAGATCACCGCCATGATGTACATGAAAACAAGTGCCGCCATTACTCCGGCCAATCCTGCATAGGTGATGCTGTAGGACGAAAACGTTGCGACATAGAGCGCGAACCCCTTTCCGGCGGCAACCCAGAGGACCACGGTCAGAACAACGCCGGGCAGAACCTGTTTCAACGGGTGGCGCTGGCCCGGCAGCCACAGATGACCGGCGATGACCGCGAAAACCAGCAATGCAAAGGAGATCGTGAGGCGCAAGGAGTCATAGGACCGGACGTCTTCGGGCCGCGCTTCAACGCTTCCGTAAACGGCGTCTAAATAGACAGGCACTGCAAATGTCAGAACCGCCGTAAATGTCAGCAGAGCTGAACCACACAGCACGAACAGTACGCACAAGGCGCGCGATTTCCAAAGCGGGCGCGGGTCGTGGTCGCGGTAGGCAGCCGTCAAGGCCAGGCGCACCGCATCCACTCCGTTGGAGGCAAAGAAAACTGCCAGCAGGCCACCAATGGTCATGGTCTTGACGCTACTATCGCGCAGGACCGCCTGCACTTCTCTGACGATGGGTTCGGCAATGGCGTCGGGCTAGGTGCCGTAAATGAACCCGACGATGTCCAGCGTCGAGAAATCCTGCGACAGGGACAGTGCAAATATTGTGAAGGGAAACAGGGCCAGCATCATCGACAGGGTAATATGGCTGCTTCTGGACCAGCCATATTCCGCATCGAACCGTATCAGAGCGGCCCAGAATGCCCCTGCCACCTGTCGTGCCGTCATTTTCCGGGCCCTCATCCATCGATACCAGAGCTTTCGAATACCACGCCGAAAACGTCGATTTAACCCCGGATTTCAAGTGGCGAGAGTTTTGCCAGAGCTTGGGCGTCTGCACGACAGAGCAATGAGTTTGGCGTTGTTGGTAGCCGTCAGCCGTTATTCGCCAAAGACGATCATGTCAGGCCCGCCTTGTGGCGAAACCTCATTTGCTGTCAATTGAGCACGCGATTGGCCTGCGAAAACCGCGCCGGGAACCGGTGACTACAGACACTTGGGCAGTTGGCTGAAGGGAACGTCATGGAAACGGAGATATTCATTTTAGCGCTGACTGCGCTGGAAATTGTTGCATTCTGGTTTGCCTGGCGCGCGGTGTCATCCGCCCGCACGTCACAGGGCGCAATCGGCTGGGTGGTATTCCTGATCTCCGCCCCATATCTGGGCGTGCCGATGTACCTGTTTCTGGGTCATCACAAGTTCAAGGACTATCTGATCGCCCGGCGCGACAGCGAGGACGTCATCGAAGGTCTGAAATCGTTCAAAAGCGCCAATGCGCCTGAGAATAGCCCTTCGTTCCCGGCTGAGGCCTTTGAAAAGATTTCGGAAATGCCTGCAGCGCGTGGCAATAACATGACGTTGCTTGTCGATGGTCAGGCCACTTTTGACGCGATATTTGCTGCGATTGACAGCGCGGAAACCTATGTCCTCGTCCAGTTCTACATCATTCGCGACGATGCATTGGGACTGGCCCTTCAGAACCGCCTGATTGCCGCTGCCGCGCGCGGGGTCACGGTAAGGCTGATGTTCGATGCGGTGGGCAGCACCAAACTGCCCCCAGCCTATCACCAGCACCTGCGCGAGGCGGGGGTACAAGTGGTCGATCCCAAAACGACCCGCGGGCCAAAGAGCCGGTTCCAGGTCAACCTTCGAAATCACCGCAAAACCGTTGTCGTCGACGGCAAGGTCGGTTTTACCGGTGGGTTGAACGTGGGCGACGAATACATGGGGCTGGACCCGAAATTCGGGGCCTGGAGGGATACCCACGTAGAGTTGCATGGCCCGATCGTATCGCAACTGCAATTGATCTTTGCCGAAGATTGGCACTGGGCCACATCGGAAATTCTGATCGGTGATCTGAACTGGGAAGCGCCGTACGCCAAAGAGGACATGACGGCGATGATCGTACCGACCGGTCCGGGGGACGAGATGGAAACCGGCGCGCTGTTTTTCTTCTCGGCCATCAGCGCAGCCACCCGCCGGGTCTGGATTGCGTCGCCTTATTTTGTGCCGGACAAGGACGTTTTGACTGCCCTTAAACACGCCGCCCTGCGCGGCCTCGACGTGCGAATTCTGGTGCCCGAGGTGATCGACCACAAGATCCCCTGGCTTGCGGCGCACGCGTATTTTGACGAAGTTCGCGCCGCAGGTGTTCATATCTGGCGCTATCAGCCGGGGTTCATGCATCAAAAGGTGGTGCTGGTGGATGATGATTTTGCCGCCATCGGCACATCCAATCTGGACAACCGGTCGTTCCGGCTGAACTTCGAGGCCATGGCCGCCTTCTTTGACCCGCGCCCCGCAGCCGCGACCGCCGCGATGCTGGAGAATGATTTCGAGCACGCCATCCTGCTGGACAAGTCCCTGTCAGAGCAGCCCCGGCACATCCGCATCGGTGCCCCAATCGCCCGTCTGTTCGCGCCGGTGTTGTGATCAAGGCTCCGCAGATCAGTCGCAATGTTTCGGTAGCGCAAAGTTGAGCCCACCGGGAATGACCAAGATTTCGATCCGGGTATCCACCATTGGCTCGCCATCAGGGTTGATGTGAAACGGCGTTTCCGATTCTAGGATCACATGTCTGATCCGTGTGCGCTGGACCAGATCAGTCTATCGGCATCAGTGTTCCAGCAGGCAGCTTATGCGGTAATCCCCCCTAAAATTAGTGGTGTTCACGCGTAGAATTTTCTCGGCATAATATCTGAGGAGATTTTGAATGAAGAACAAACGATATAGCGACGCGCAAATCATGGGCATTCTGAAGCAGGCCGAGAGTGGTGTGCC
>DAOUQK010000314.1 GCA_030625695.1 Paracoccaceae bacterium
ACACAGGTCAGATCCCCGGAACTTTCCGATACCTTGCCGTCGAAAAAATTTGATGTGCCGACAAAGCCCGCGACATATCGGCTTTGCGGATGGTCATATAGTTCCCGCGGACTGCCGACCTGAACGATGCGCCCATCACGCATGATGCAGATCCGGTCGCTCATCGAAAGCGCCTCTTCCTGATCATGGGTCACCAGGACAAAAGTGATGCCCAGTGTGCGCTGGATATTCTGAAGCTCGATCTGCATTTCCTTGCGCAGTTTGCGATCAAGCGCCGCCATCGGTTCGTCCAAAAGCAACATCTTGGGTTCATTCACAATGGCGCGCGCCAGGGCGACTCTTTGCTGTTGGCCACCAGACATTTCCCAAATGCGCCGGTCCTCATATCCCTCCAACCGGACAAGTTCCAGAACCCCCCGCACTTTGCGGGCGATCTCGGATTTTGGCACGCGGGGCCGCCGCTGCTTAAGGCCATATCCAATGTTCTGGGCCACGTTCAGATGCGGAAACAAAGCGTATTGCTGAAAAACCATGTTGACCGGGCGATGATGGGCATCAAGATCATTGACGACCTCTCCCTCCAGTAGGACATCGCCAGTGGTCGGGGTCTCAAATCCCGCCAGTATTCGCAATGCGGTGGTTTTTCCGCACCCTGACGGGCCCAAGAACGAAAGAAACTCACCTTCTCGGATGCGCAGGTTAAGGTTGTCCGCAGCCAGGACATCGCCAAATGTCTTGGACACACCCTTCAACTCAACTATGACCTTCGCGCCGGGGCGTTCACTCTCTGGCGTATATCCCTCGTTTGTCATTATTTGATTTCTTTATCCAATCAGGTATATACCATTCATATTGGAGAAACTTTAGTAAAAGTGCGATTTAATGTATATACCACGAATGTGGTAGATCGTTGCAGGCAGGGTGAAGTTGCGAATGAAATACTGGCTAGGAAATACAGGTGAAGTTATCAGCGCTATCGGCAACGAAGGATTTGCTGCGCGCCTTACAAGCGCAATCAACCATATTGCACCTTTTGATTATTGCGTAATTTTTGCGTACTTGGGGGCGGCGCGTCCGATCGATCTGTTCGATACATTTCCAAAGAAAAAACGGAAGATATTTGTTGAGGATTATCTGGAAGGCCCCTACCTTCTTGACCCGTTTTATCTGGCTTGCATGACGCCGGTTGCTTCGGGGTTGTACCGTATGCGTGACATCGCACCTGACCGGTTTTTTCAAGCAGAGTACTTTCGAAGCTATTATGTGCAAACCGGCCTGGAAGAAGAAATCGGCTACATCATAGACCTGCCGGGTGGTGCCATGATTATGGTTTCCCTGATGCGCGCAAAGAAAGCCTTTTCGGCCAAACAGATAAGGGAGCTTGGACAATACTGGGCCGTTGTCAATGCGGCTTGCAAACAACATTGGCGCGAACTTTCCTCTGATTTCGGGCAGGATAACAATACGGCTTCGACCCCAAAGCTGCACAAATCCGTGAAACGCGCACTATTGCGGTTTGGCGAAGGAACACTGACCCCAAGAGAGCGAGAGGTCGTCGAATTTACACTAAAAGGACATTCGGCTGACGCGGTCGGCAGGATACTGGAAATATCACCTGGAACCGTTCGAATTCATCGCCGAAATATATATTCAAAACTTCAGATCCGGTCGCAGGGCGAACTATTCTCCAGGTTCATAAAGACCCTGGTTAGTGATACATGAGATGAGGATAGCTGGCGGTTTGGCCCCGTCTTGTGATGGTTTACTGATTTGTGACCGTCGAAAGGACAATTTTCAGGACAAGTGGCATACGGCAGCGCCACGACAACGCCCGCGATCCGAGCTCTCACACAGCGATCGCAGGCTTCGATTGCGATGTTGAGTCTCGAGCTTGTCGCTGAGGCCCGAGAGGCTGCTGTCTCTTCCCACGGATCAGCGTTTCTGGTCGGGGTCTGTCATCTCAACCCGTCGCGCATCCGAGGTGGCAGCATTGATTGAGTCGTCCTCGTAAAGCACCATCCTGGTGGTCTGTTTGACTTTCTGGATCGCCCCGCGCGACAGGCTGGAATGAGCGGAATATACCCGTTGGCTCATACCTTCCATGAATATTCCACCGTATTCCTAAAGCAATGTTATTGCTAGTTATGAGGTTGATTAGGAGCCGGATAGGAGCGATTCGGATTACAGTTGAACGACACACCAACCAGAGACACAGCCATGACCAACCGACCCGCCAAAGACAATTCCAAAGCGCTTGGCGCTTTCACCGAAGCCAAAGCCGACATCGACACCTTGCTGGCCCGCCTGCAGTGTCTGAGCGACGGTCATTTCAACGCCAGCCCGGATGAGATCAATTGGAGTGACGTTGGCACGCTGGCCCATTCGCAGGCTTGTTTCCACCTCCGCTGCAACCTGTGCTGCCATCAGGGCTGCCACCCCTGACCAAGGCAGGGCTGGCAGCCATCGGGGTCAAACTGATCGCCATGCTCGAAGTAAAAGGCGGCGCGAGCATTGCTGAGATCACTGCCGCCACCGGTTGGCAAGCCATACGATACGCGGCGCGATTTCTGGGGTGCTAAAGAAGAAACTGGGATTAAACGTCACCTCCGAAAAGGTTGACGGCCGTGGCCGGGTTTACCGAATTCTCTCCGGAACACCACCGGGGTTTGATGCCGCTGCCCTACTGCCCCGGCCTGCGCGCCGGAGCCGGTATGTCCAGTCCCGTTGCGGTTTTGGCTTTGCCGCCATTGGTGCGCTGCGCAGCATTTTCATAGTTTGGATGGCGGCAAGGCGGACAAAGCGCCAATTCGCGGCGAGTGCGAATAACAAATTACGTGGATCATCGCCCTAGGAGGGTGGTGGGAAGTAGGAGCAGATTGCGCTCGAGAACCGACGGGCGAAACTTTAGGAAATCGGTCGTTCACTGTGCCGTGGACGTAAGATCGTGCAAGAGACAATAGCGCCCCTCGTTCAGTGAATGCTTTCAAAATTTCCGCGAAACCGCCCGTCTCTGGGTTCTAAATTGAGCAGGAGGCTCACCAAAGGACTTCTTGAACCAGCGGCCAAAATGCGCTCCGTCCGAAAAACCGCATTCCAGCGCGATCTGCGTAATTGTTCGTGTGGTATTGACCAAAAGCCATTGGCCGTGGGCAAGGCGCATGCTGCGGTAGATATGCGAGGGCGAGGCATGCGCATATTTCTGGAAGGCTCGATTTATTTCACGTTCAGAACTGCTTAACCGTGCAGCAATGGCGGCGACGCTGTAGGGGTTTGAAAAGTTTCGTTCCATCAAAGCCGCAGCCTGTTCGACGCGCCAGTTCCCACAGGATGTGAGATGGCCAAACAACCGCTGTGGTATATGGCGCGATGCATGGTTGTGGTCGACCAGTAGCGATGTGAGCGCCTTAACTGCACGGGCTTTGCCACAATGTGCCTCAATTAACATAAAGACCAGGTCAAGAGCTGAAGCGCCGCCAGGACAGGTAATAATTCCGCTGTCGATGGCGTATGCGAGGTCGGTTTCAACCTGTGTACCAGGAAAAAGTTTATGGAACTGTGTTCGGTGTTCCATGTGAATTGCGCATTTCTTGCCTTCCAACAGTCCGGCGTGTGCAAGAATGAAACTGCCGGTGCACAGGCCGATGATCACGGTGCCTTTCGCGGATTGTGCGCGAAGATAATCCAGAGTCTCATCCGGCAAATCCAAGCTCCAGGGCAACTGGCCGCCAACCACCACCAGATAATCGACCTCGGGGGCGTCTGCAAAAGTTCTGTTTGGCGTGATGGGTACCCCGCAACTGGCAGAAATGGGACTAAGATCCGGCGAGATGACAGACCAATGGCAATAGACTTGCCTGCTGAAATCAGCTTCGTCTGCCGCGTGACGCAAACAGTCAATGAACCCGGCAAATGATATTAGGGTGAAGCGAGGCGAAAGAATAAATGAAACCTTCAAATCAGGTTTTATCGGCGGCGCAGCCGGTGGTGGGGGAAATAATTCGGACAATTCGTTTACGTCGCACACCGTCAAGGAGTCTGTTTCCTTCTAATACCCGTCTGGTTCATTCAAGACAATTGAACACCGTGAGGTCAAGTTGAAAGGACAACGAGAACGATCGTGCCATTTGGCGCGGCACATGACAGAAGAGGATTTGCTTCAATGGGTATTCCAAAAATCGGGAGTTCGCTGCTTGC
>DAOUQK010000376.1 GCA_030625695.1 Paracoccaceae bacterium
CCAACAATGGCAACCCCAATTCCCAGGCCCACCAGTTCGATCAAGGTGGTTTGTGTGCGCGCCTCGCAGCGGACGGACAAAGTGATGCCGACCTCATCAAACGCGCGTTCCAAAATGGTTCTGAACGGGCTTTGCGGTGGCAGCATGACCATTGCTTTGCCGGCCAGATCGGTAAGGGATATTTGGGAGGCGCGCGCCAGGTCATCTGACGTGTGAACAATCACCACCGGGGTCAGGTCGGCAATGTCACGACAGGCCAGATTGGCATCGCGTGGAATGGACGAAATGATGGCGCAATCCGACTGACCCGCGCGGATTGAGGCAAGGCAGTCCTGTTCGCCCAGAACCTCAAGATCAATTCGCAGGTCAGGGTATCGGGCCATCAATTGCCCCGCTGCGCGCGTGGCAATGGCATCCACAACCGAATGCAATGCCGCAAGCCGCAGATGTCCGCCTGCACCGTCTGCGATCCTTTGGGCGGCTTCGTGAATACGATCGAGACCGCGATAATGCTGCTGAACAAAGTGATGCAGGTTGTGACCCGCCGAAGTCGGTTCAAACCTACGGCCGGCGCGGTCGAACAATAGCACGCCAATTTCGGTCTCAATCTCGGAAACTGCCCGGCTGACCGAAGGTTGCGACACCGACAAAGCCAAGGCCGCGCGCCGGACCGAGCGCAGGGAATAGGCCATTTGGAACAATTCGATCTGACGGGCGGTGATGCGCATACTGATAACCCTGATGTATCAACCAATGCTATAATTTAATTTTTCACTCAAGTAAATCTCTGCTATCGGGACCTGTAAGAAGCGGGAATTTGATGTGTTGAGCGATCCGATGATACTGATGATGGCGGCCCTGATGGGGGCGGTTCTTCAGGTGGGCGTGGGCATTGGTTTCAGCATCATTGCCGGACCGCCGATGATGGTGCTGTTGGGGACTGATGTGGCGGTGCCGTTGCTTTTGCTGCTTAATACCCTGGTTTCGGCGGTGGCCACCGATTGGCGGTTGCTGCGGGCTGAATGGGCGATCATCAAAACCTCGCTGATTGGTTGCGTCGCCGGAATCGGACTGGGCGCGTTGACTTTTACCTTGCTGTCCGAGGCCGTATTGCTGGGCATCACCGCTTTATTGCTTACGATCGGGGTTGCCGCGACCCTGTTCAGGGTCCGGGTGACGGCGCGCGGATTCCTGACCATTTCGGGTTTGTCCGGCTTGGCGACTGTCTGGGCCGCGACGCCGGGGCCGTTGATGGTGCTGGGCCTGATTGCGTCGGGGCGCAATGGTGCCGAGGTGCGCAAACTGGTGCAACCGATTGCTTTGGTGGCTTATGGCCTGGCGCTGATGCTGCATATGATGTCCGGTCGCCAATCGGTGTTTTCGACGCCCGATTTGATGGGCCTGCTAGGTGCGGCAATTGCCGGCAGCATCGTGGGGCGGGTCATTGGCAAATATCTGCCTGTGCCACTGATCTCAAACACTATCAGGGTCATTTCAATTCTGGCGGCGGTGGTCCTGTTCCGCCGCGCTTTATTATTTTGAGGAAAACAATGGAAAATATACAACAGCTGCTGTCGCCATTCCCCCGTGCTGACCTGTTGGCCCAACCGACCCCGCTGGATCGCATGAACCGCCTGTCTGAACGGCTGGGCATTGACCTTTGGCTTAAACGTGACGATCTGACCGGGCTAAGCATGGGCGGCAACAAGACCCGGCAACTTGCGTATTATTTTGGCGCGGCACAGGCACAAAACGCCGATACCATCCTGATCACCGGGGCGGTGCAATCAAATTATGTCAGAACGGCCGGAACTATTGCCGCGATGTTGGGCATGAAGGCGGATTTGCAACTGGAACAGCGGGTCGCAGGCATGGGCGCGCAGTATTACGCGTCCGGCAATGTCCTGTTGGGCAAACTCGCCGGGGCCGTGCATAATTCGTATCCCGACGGCGAAGACGAAGCGGGCGCTGATGCGGCTTTGCATGCAAGGGCGGAATACTTGCGCAGGCAGGGCGCGCGGCCCTATATTATCCACCTTGGACAGGGGCACCCTCCGCTTGGGGCGCTTGGGTATATTCGGGGTGGTGCGGAGCTGGCCGGGCAAATGGATGATTTTGATGTGGCGGTTGTCCCATCAGGCAGCGGGGCCACCCACGGCGGGTTCCTGACCGGTTTACGGCTGTCGGGGGTAATGGCCCCTGTGCACGGCATCTGCGTGCGCCGCGACGGCGTACAGCAACTGGCGCGGATGGACCGTCTGACGTTGGATATAGCCGGGTTGATCGGCACCGAACGCCCCTTTGGCGTGGATCAGATCAATGTCTGGGACGGTGCGTTGGTGCCGGGATATGGTCAGGTTGGCGATAAAACCCGCAGTGCGATTGAACTGATGCTGCGAACCGAAGGCGTGCTGCTGGACCCGGTCTATACCGGCAAAACCTTTGCGGGTCTTCTGGATCTGCTGGCCAACGGAACCATTAAACCGGGCCAAAAGGTCGTGATGCTGCACACTGGCGGGCAGGCGGCGGTGTTTGCCTATCAGGATGAGCTGGCCTGAGGTTTGGCAAGATTTCCTTTCGAAGTTATACCCAATTCACTCCAAAACCCGAAAGCCTTGTTGTGATATGACTCGAAAGTTATCGGTTACTTTGTCTCGAAAATTGCGCCATTCTTTTGGGATAGTTTTACGAAAGCAGGCGAGGATTGCGGCGGCGAATTTTGGCTGCGTCTCGTAAAAACGATTATGGGTGACACATTGGTGCATGATCGCCCAGAGGCGCTCTATTGGGTTCAGGTGCGGGCAATAAGTCGGCAATCTGATCAGATTTATCCTGCAATCCCGGCGGGATAGCCATGCACGCACCTGCTTGCATCTGTGGTATGGCGCATTGTCCCAGATCACGTGGGTGGTGGATTTTGAGGGATTTTGTGCCTCGATTTCGGTCAGCAAAGCCACGGAACTGTCACCGTTAATACCTAATTCGGCTTCTCAATGACGCTGG
>DAOUQK010000325.1 GCA_030625695.1 Paracoccaceae bacterium
TGGTGGGTGATAAGGGATTTGAACCCCTGACATCTTCGATGTGAACGAAGCGCTCTACCACTGAGCTAATTACCCTTTTTCAAGGTCAGCGTTTATACTTTGGCAGACACCGGAGCAAGGGACGGATTGGCCCTTTCGGCCGCTGCCTTGCTTTGACGCAGCTTGCAGATGATCACCTTGCCGTTGTCTTTTATTTGGGTGCGGTTGATGCGCAACTTGCCCAGCGGTTGCAGGTTCAATTCACGCCCCGACGCAATGGTTTCGCCCAATACCGCCAACATCGCCTCGACCACTGGCTTGGCGTCCTTTTTCTTGATGCCAGATCGCACCACAACCAGATCCAACAGCTCTTTCTTTTTCAATTCCGCCTCGATCACAACCGGCTCCGGCGCTTTGGCCGGTTTGGACACGGGCCTCGCGCTTGGTTTGGGTGCAGGTTTTCCAACCATTTTTTCGGGTTTGTTAGTGGGAGTTTTGGTCGCTTTGAGCTTAGGTGTTGCCACCTTTTTCTTGTCTGTACTGGTCGCCATCTTATGCCTCATCGGTTGAGAGTCAGGGTATCTTGCCTGATGTCACCCTACCCCCGCCCCGATCACATTTCCAGCTTTCTTAACGAACCGCCCAAACACAGCGCGCGGATGTGCCCCGGAACTGATCCGGGGCCGCATCGTCAGTTTGGCTTTAATGCGCTGTAGGGGACGCCTGATCCGCAGAGCCAGACAACGCCGCCTTGGCCGCCGCCGCCTCTTCTGCGGCTTCGTCCCATTCGATTGGCTCGGGCTGTCGCACCAGTACATGTTTCAGAACCTCTGAGACATGGCTGACTGGAATGATCTCAAGCCCCTGCTTCACGTTGTCAGGAATTTCGACCAGGTCCTTTTCATTTTCAGCCGGGATCAACACCGTTTTGATGCCACCCCGAAGGGCCGCCAACAGCTTTTCCTTCAACCCGCCAATCGGTAGCGCATTGCCACGCAGCGTCACCTCGCCGGTCATTGCCACATCTTTGCGTACCGGAATTTTGGTCAGGACTGAAACGATCGACACAACCATCGCCAGTCCGGCACTTGGCCCATCTTTCGGCGTCGCCCCTTCGGGGACGTGAACGTGGATGTCCCAATGATCAAACCGCGGTGGTTTAATGCCAATCGACGGGCTGATTGAACGGACATAGCTGGAGGCCGCCTCAATCGATTCCTTCATCACATCGCCCAGCTTGCCGGTGGTTTTCATCCGGCCCTTGCCGGGCAGACGAAGGGCTTCGATGCTCAGCAACTCACCCCCGACCGAGGTATAGGCAAGGCCGGTCACAACCCCGACCAGATCCTCTTGTTCAGCCAGACCATAGCGGTATTTCTTCACCCCAAGGAAATCGCCAAGATTATCAGCGGTTATCACCACGGATTCCGCCTCTTTCTTGATGATCCTGGTTAGGGATTTACGGCACAGTTTGGCGATCTCACGTTCAAGATTACGCACCCCCGCCTCGCGGGTATAGGTGCGGATAATCTCGGTCAACGCGCCGTCCGTCAGTTCGAATTCGTCCGCTTTCAGACCGTGGTTCTTGATCTGCTTGTCCAGCAAATGCTGCTTGGCGATTTCGCGCTTTTCGTCCTCGGTATAGCCTGCCAGCGGGATGATCTCCATCCGGTCCAACAGCGGACCGGGCATGTTATAGCTGTTCGAGGTGGTCAGGAACATCACGTTCGACAGGTCGTATTCAACCTCAAGATAATGATCTACGAACGTGTTATTCTGTTCCGGATCAAGCACTTCCAACATGGCACTGGCCGGGTCACCACGAAAATCCTGGCCCATCTTGTCGATCTCGTCCAACAGGATCAAAGGGTTGGTGGTTTTGGCCTTTTTCAACGCCTGAATGATCTTGCCCGGCATCGAGCCAATATAGGTCCGCCGGTGTCCGCGAATTTCGGACTCGTCCCGCACGCCGCCCAGCGAGATGCGAATAAATTCGCGCCCCGTGGCCCGTGCAACCGATTTGCCCAGCGAGGTTTTACCCACACCCGGAGGGCCGACCAAACACATGATCGGGCCTTTCATCTTTTTCGAACGTTGCTGCACCGCCAGATATTCGACAATACGTTCTTTGACCTTCTCAAGCCCGTAATGATCATCGTCCAGCACCTTTTGCGCTCTGGACAAATCTTTTTTCACCCGGCTTTTCACGCCCCACGGAATCGACAGAATCCAGTCGAGGTAATTGCGCACAACGGTCGCTTCGGCACTCATTGGTGACATATTCTTGAGCTTTTTCAGCTCGGCATCAACCTTTTCCTTGGCTTCTTTGCTTAACTTGGTTTCGGCAATCTTGGCCTCAAGCTCGGCAATCTCGCCTTCGCCCTCTTCGCCGTCGCCCAGTTCCCTCTGGATCGCCTTCATCTGTTCGTTCAGGTAATATTCGCGCTGGGTTTTCTCCATTTGCGTCTTGACCCGCGTCTTGATCTTTTTCTCGACCTGCAATACCGACATCTCGCCTTGCATCAGGCCATAAACCTTCTCCAACCGCTCACTGATCGACAGAGTTTCAAGCAGGTCCTGCTTTTGCTCGACCTCAATGCCCAGATGCCCGGCCACCAGATCGGCCAGCTTGGCGGGTTCGGCGCTTTCGCCCACTGCTGTCAACGCCTCTTCGGGGATGTTTTTGCGCACCTTGGCATAACGGGCGAATTCATCACCGACAGTGCGCAACAGCGCCTCGGTCACGGTGACATCGCCAGGCATTTCCGTCAGATACTCGGCACGCGCCTCAAAGAAATCGTCATTCTCAAGGAATTCAGTGATCTCGACCCGCGCCTGGCCTTCGACCAGAACCTTGACCGTACCATCGGGAAGTTTCAGCAATTGCAACACGTTGGCCAGAACGCCGGTCTGAAAGATACCGTCGCTGTCAGGATCGTCCGCACTTGGGTCTTTCTGGCTCGACAGCAGAATCTGCTTGTCGTCTGCCATCACCTCTTCCAGCGCTTTGACCGATTTTTCACGACCAACGAACAGCGGCACAATCATATGTGGGAACACCACGATGTCGCGCAGCGGCAGAACGGGATAAGAGGAATTCAGAGGGTCTAGCATGCTCAGTCCTTGTTTGGCGGCCAGTTTTGGCCTTGTTGTTGGCAAGATGGCGCTGGTCCCATTATTCGGCAACCTTTTGACCATCTCCGGGTCGGTCGATCTGAAATGGGGCCGGAGCGCCCGAATTTCAATATTACGCCTGTTATTCGTCCTGTATTTTCTGGCCCGCTCATACAGGACAGACATGACGCATCAATCTGGGCGAACAATGACCTGAGTTGACTTATTGCGCAAGCATGCAATCCCGGCAATGTGAGTGAAAACTGATAGGAAACAATTGGCACGCGACAGGAGGATTGTTGAAAATATTCATACTATACAATAGGTTATTTGCCCTAAAAATGTCTGATTTAGCCGAATAACCGCTGATCTTGTTTATTCAGCTTGCCATCATCCTGACATATTCTTACCCAAATTAAGTCAACTTGGAGTTAGGCGTTATGGAATTGGCATTTTGGTTGTTGGTTTGTCTTGATACCGGCCTGTCTGTATTTGGAGAAAACCACAATGAGGACTAGTCACCTCGCGTCCTGGAACAGGACACAATCCTTGGTGGCATCGATGTGGTCGACTAAGAGAAATTTACTTGCCAATATACTGGTGGGTTCTTAAACAGAAATTATCTTCTGGGGGTCGTAAATTATGGAAATCGCGTTGTTGTTGCTGATATTTGTGGGTGCGACCCTGTCTGTGTTTACCGAAAACGATGGAACAGCAGATGAGCCGTCCAGCCTTTAGACACCTACCTGATCCACCGCGCCCTTCGCTCTCTGCTAACCCCTGTCTGCCAGAATTTGACGGGCTTATTATCATCTAATGCTGACCATTATCGTTCCGTTTTTCGATGAGGTA
>DAOUQK010000239.1 GCA_030625695.1 Paracoccaceae bacterium
ATGCCCCTGCAACATCGCAGACTATTCCAGCGACAAAATCAGATCAATCAACGTGCCCATCGGCCCTGCATGGTCCTGCCCGTCGCGCGATGACAGGTCCTCAAGACCAATAAGCCCGGCATAGATCAGCCGAGCGAATTCCGGGTTGGCAATTCCAATCTCGTCCAGCATCGTTCTTAGATACCTCAGCCGTTGCTCATCTATCTGCAACACCACCTGCGCCACCTTGGCGTCTGAGCGTGACCAGGCACGAATCGCAGGCTCGATCGGTGCGTCCCGGTAGCCCGTCCATGCTGCACCTGTGGCAATCTGCCCAAGCAGACGCAGCCGCTTGGGGATGGAGGGTTCGCGCTCCAGATACTCAACGATGTCGGTAAACGCGCCCTGCTGCCAATGGGTCAACATCGCGCTCTGAAATTGGCAGACATCGCGAAAATGCCAATAGAATGAGCCCTTTGTCGTCTTCAATCGACGTGCCAAAGGTTCGGCCTTGAGCCCGGATGGTCCGGTTTCCACCAGAGAGGTAAACCCGGCTCGCAGCCAATCCTGCTTGGTCAATCTGGATGTTTTGTTCATGCCAAACCATACGTAACCGTATTGTTGTCGGCAGGCAAGTATATAACCATACGGAAGCGTATAGTCAAAGGATTCCCCCATGAACATCGTCATGCTCGCGGCAGCAGGCCTAATGACCCTTACTGTATTTATTCACATTTTCATGGGAGGTCCCGAGATCATGCCGCCGGTGCGCAACGGGACACTCCCCCGTCATGTTCGCGCGGTAATGGATGTAATCTGGCACGGCATTACAGTTGTATTGATTTGCATCGCCGGTGGGTTTTTTGGGTTGACCTGGCATCACAATCCCGCCCTTTTGTGGACGCTAAACGCCATCCAAATCGGCTTTGCCGGGTTGTTTATCTGGTACGGAGTTCGCCAATTGCGCAACATCTACGTGATGCCGCAATGGGTGATATTTCGGGGCGTACCTGCGTTGTCAGTCTGGGGCGCAAGTTAACGCCATCACCAAGACTCGGTTTTGGCGATGACATTCGTCACCGTTGCCACCGGCGCGCCGCCGGCAAATTCTTTGACTTGCGGGGCAAACGATTTGAAATAGTCCTGCGATTGCACGTGTGCCAGCGTTTCGGCGCTGTCCCAACGTCCCCAGTGGACACGGGAGGTGCCGTCATCCGCCACGGACACTTGATAGGAAAACTTGCCAGCGATCTCGGCGTCACCGTTCAAGGCAGCAATGAACCCGTCAATTGCAGTGCGCCAGACAGATTCATCGCCGTCATATTGATAAGTAATCGTGATTGAGCGCATTTCATCTCTCCTATTTAGCCAATAGGTTAAATTAAAGACGTTCGCGTGTCAACGTTGTGCCGGGATCGTCCCTTAATTCAACAATCGGCGGGCGATGACCTGGGCCTGAATCTCGGCAGCGCCTTCAAAGATGTTGAGGATGCGAGCGTCGCAAAGGATGCGCGAGATTTTGTATTCCAGCGCAAAACCGTTGCCGCCGTGAATTTGCAGGGCGTTGTCGGCGGCGGCCCAGGCCACGCGCGCGCCCAGAAGTTTGGCCATGCCGGCCTCAAGATCACAGCGCTGGTCGTGGTCTTTTTGCGCGGCACTATAGTAGGTCAGTTGACGAGCAATCATGATTTCGACCGCCATCATCGCCAGTTTGCCGGATACCCGGGGGAATTCGATCAGAGACTTGCCGAATTGTTTGCGGTCTTGCGCATATTGCAAGCCGATATCAAGTGCGGATTGGGCAACGCCAATGGCGCGGGCGGCGGTCTGGATGCGGGCGGATTCGAAGGTTTGCATCAGTTGTTTGAACCCTTTGCCCTCTTCCCCGCCCAACAGGTTTTCGCCTTTGACGGTGAAACCATCGAACGCCAGTTCGTATTCTTTCATGCCGCGATATCCCAGCACTTCAATCTCGCCGCCGGACATGCCGGGGGTTGGGAAGGGGGCGTCGACCGTTCCCGGGGTCTTTTCGGCCAGAAACATTGACAGGCCGCGGTGATCGGTGGTTTCCGGGTCGGTGCGGGCCAGCAGGGTCATCACATGGGTGCGCGCGGCATGGGTGATCCAGGTTTTGTTGCCGGTAATTTTGTAATCTTCGCCGTGCTTGACGGCGCGGGTCCGCAATGAGCCAAGGTCAGAGCCAGTGTTTGGTTCGGTAAACACCGCTGTCGGCAGGATTTCTGCGCTGGAAATAAGCGGCAGCCAGTGGGATTTTTGCGCATCGGTGCCACCGCAAAGGATCAGTTCGGCGGCGATTTCTGAGCGGGTGGCAAGCGAGCCGACGCCGATATAGCCGCGCGAGAGTTCTTCCGAAACCACCACCATCGAGGTTTTGGACAGACCAAAGCCGCCGTATTGTTCGGGAATGGTCAGGCCGAACACGCCCATTTCGGCCAGATCGGTGATGATCTCCATCGGGATCAGATCGTCCTTGAGGTGCCAGTCATGGGCAAAGGGCTCGACTTTTTCCACGGCAAAGCGGCGGAATTGTTCGCGGATCATTTCCAACTCGTCCTCAAGACCGGAAGCGCCAAAGGTGTTGTTGGCGGATTGTTCCTGCATCAGGACGACAAGGCGGGTGCGGGCGGCCTGGGTATTGCCGTTTTGGGTCAGGGTTTGCATGGCGTCACTCATCAGCCCGCGCATATCGTCCTGATTCAACCCGAGGTCCTGAAGGCGGATAATTTCGCCCTGACTTATCGGGATACCGCCATAAATCTGCCAAAGGTATTCGCCAAAAGCGATCTGGTGGATCAGGCCTTCGACCTCGCCAAACGCGCCTTGTTCCTCCAGACGTGTGGCCCAGGCCTGCATTTGCCGCAGTGCCTCGACGTAAGTCGCAAGCCACGCGAGGCCATGCGCCGCCGACTGGTTCGCCTCGATCAACGCGGCGGAGATGCGGTCGTTATCGGTGGTGATGTTTCGAACAGTTCTGAGAGCCGTGTCAAACAGGGTTTCGACCGGCGCAAGCGCGGCACCCGTCAGGGTCAGAAGGTCAGCGAGGAGAGGGGTATTTTCAGCGTCAAGAGGCATGGGATTTGTCCTGTTCAGAGGTTGCCTGCTGGTAGTCACTTTGCAGGTGCAGCGCAACTTAAATTCGTGCAATTGCTGGGATAAGACCGTTTGTTGCGCAAGAAGTTTTTGCAGTGCAGCGTTAATCTGTAGCATACGAGTTAGATGGACATGTTGTATTCCCTGATTTTACCTGGTGAGTTGGCGGTAGCCTTTGGTGTGGCGTTGCTGGCCGGGTTGGTCAAAGGCATCGTAGGCTTTGCCATGCCGATGGTATTGATGGCGGGGTTGGGGATGTTTCTGGCACCCGACTTGGCGTTGGCGGGGCTGATCCTGCCGACATTGGTCAGTAACGGGATACAGGCCTTGCGACAGGGGATCGGCGCGGCATTGGGTTCGGTTCGCAGGTTTGGGGTATTTCTGGGCGTTGGATTGGTGTTTCTGCTGGGCAGTGCGCAATTGGTGCCGGTGCTGTCGCAATCGACGATGTTGCTGATTATTGGCCTGCCGGTGGCTGGGTTTGCAGCGTTGCAGTTGGTTGGGTTTGCCTGGCAATTGACCATGCCATCAAAGCGAATTGAAGTGGGTTTGGGCGCGTTCACTGGGTTCATTGGCGGGATGTCCGGCATCTGGGGGCCGCCGACGGTGATGTATCTGAACGCGCTTGGAACGCCAAAAGCCGAGCATCTAAGGGTGCAGGGGGTGATTTATGGCGTTGGTGCGGTGGCGTTGTTGACTGCACATCTGGGGTCCGGGGTGATCCGGGCCGAGACAGCGCCGTTCTCGGCCGTATTGGTTGTGCCGGCCTTGGTGGGGATGTGGATCGGCGCAAGGGTACAGGCGAAAATCAATCAAGAGGGTTTTCGCTGGGCGGCGAATATTGTTTTGATGCTGGCCGGGGTTGGGTTGGTGGCGCGCGGGGTGTTTGGGTAATTTAATTCACCTGGCGAGGCCGGGCCCCACCGGAATTATCTGCTTGCGGGTTCCAAATGGGGCGCTATGGTCCGCGATACCTCGGGGTGTTGCGGTTTAGCCGTGACTGAGATGCAAATTCAAGCGAACCCGTCGAACCTGAACCGGATCATACCGGCGGAGGGAAGGTTATCAGAGTTCGCCTCTGCCTTACCCCACCGTCGCATTTAGGAGGATACCAATGAAGTATCTTGCACTTGCAGCGGGCGTTTTGACTGCAACGGCAACATTTGCCGATACGCCTATTCTTACCGTTTACACCTACGACAGCTTTGTGTCTGATTGGGGCCCGGGGCCGGTGATTGAGAGTGCGTTTGAGGCGACCTGCGGTTGCGACTTGCGGCTGGTTGGGGTTGGCGATGGTGCCGCCTTGCTGGCGCGGGTCCGGCTGGAAGGCGCGCACAGCAAGGCGGATGTTGTACTGGGCCTGGATACCAGTCTGATGGCGACGGCGGCTGATACTGGCCTGTTCGCGCCGCATATTGCCGAGGTTGAATTTGACTTGCCCGTGCCATGGGATGACCCGATATTTGTGCCGTATGACTGGGGATATTTCGCGTTTGTGCATGACCGGGCCACCAACGCGCCAGCCAATTTTCGCGACCTTGCGGCCAGTGACCTGAAGATCATCATTCAGGACCCGCGTTCATCCACGCCGGGTCTGGGTCTGTTGTTATGGGTTAAGGCGGCGTATGGCGATGAGGCACCACATATCTGGGCCGGGTTGTCGGATAATATCGTTACCGTGACCAAAGGCTGGTCCGAGGCATACGGTCTATTTCTGGACGGAGAGGCGGATTTGGTTCTGTCTTACACCACGTCGCCTGCCTATCATTTGATTGCCGAAGAGGATGCGGGCAAGACGGCGGCCCTGTTCGACGAAGGGCATTACCTTCAGATCGAAGTGGCGGCAAAGTTGGCGGGAACGGATCAGCCGGAATTGGCCGATAGTTTTCTGGACTTCATGCTGTCACCGGGATTTCAGTCGGCGATTCCGACCACCAACTGGATGTATCCGGCGGTGATGCCCGAAGGTGGATTGCCGGATGGGTTCGAAACACTCATTCAACCGGGCAAGGCTTTGTTGCTGCCGCCTTCCGAAACCACGGCCCTGCGGGATGAGGCGTTGGACGAATGGCTGCGCGAACTCAGCCGCTAACCCGTTGGCCGGGCAGTTTCGCGGCCATTTTGGTCAGCACTTTGGTGCTGGGCTGTCTGGCGGCGGTGTTGCTGCGGGCCGAAGCAGGGCGCGGCCTCGGCCCGTCAGACTGGGCGGCGGTGCGGTTCACGCTGATACAGGCGGGCCTGTCGGCGCTGTTCAGCGTGGGGCTTGCCGTGCCGGTCGCCCGGGCACTGGCGCGTCGGCGGTTTGCCGGGCGGGGTGCGTTAATAACATTGTTGGGCGCGCCGTTCATCCTGCCGGTGATTATTGCTGTGTTGGGGTTGTTGCAGGTGTTCGGGCGGTCTGGTTGGATCAGTCAGGCGTTGGGCTGGCTGGGATTGGAACCGGTGCAGATATACGGACTGCACGGGGTGGTTTTGGCGCATGTGTTCTTTAACCTGCCGCTGGCTATCCGGTTGATCCTGCAAGCATGGCAGGAAATCCCGGCCGAACGGTTTCGGCTGGCGGCCAGTTTGGGCGCTGGGCCCCGCGCCATGTGGCACCTGTTGGAATGGCCAATGCTGAGGCAAGTATTGCCCGGTGCGCTGGCGGTGGTGTTCGCCATCTGCCTGACCAGTTTCACCGTCGCGGTGACCCTTGGAGGCGGGCCAAAAGCAACCACGATTGAACTGGCGATTTATCAGGCATTCCGATTTGATTTTGACCTTGGTCGTGCCGCGCTACTGTCCATTGTGCAGATCGTGCTGACGGCAACGGCGGCCTT
>DAOUQK010000057.1 GCA_030625695.1 Paracoccaceae bacterium
GGCGAGCGTATCATCGCACCCCCCGGAAACGATGGGGCGGGCACGCGGGCCATGGTGTCAAACCCATCTGCCTGCCCCTTCAGGGCCAGCGCCATCAACTGACCCGCATGGGTGGCGGTGCCGACGCCGTGCCCGGAATAACCCGAAGCGGACAGAATGTTGGGGCCAAGACGCGCCAGATACGGCATGCGTTTAATAGTGATGGCCAGGGTGCCGCCCCAAGCATAGTCGATTTTCACATCTTTAAGGTGCGGAAACACCCGGGTCATGGGCTTGCGCACCAGTCCGGCAATATCGCTTGGAAAGCGATAGCCGTAACTTTCGCCGCCCCCGAACAACAGGCGCTTGTCCGCGCTTAGTCGGAAATAATTGACCACAAATTTGCTGTCGGCCACGGCCACGTCTTTGGTCAACACCCGCGCCGCCTCGTCGCCCAATGGTTCAGTGGCGGCAATGAAATTGTTGATCGGCATGACCCGTGCGGCCACCTTGCGATTCAATCCGCCAAGATAACCGTTGCAGGCAAGAATTACCTGAGAGGCCACAATCCGGCCCCGGTCCGTGCGCAGGGTGATATCCGCGCCTTCCTTGATATCATGCACATGGGTTTGCTCATATATCCGCACGCCCGCCGCCGCCGCGGCCCGCGCCAGCCCCAACGCAAAGTTCAAAGGATGCAAATGCGCCGCCCCCCAATCGACAAACCCGCCGACGTAATCCGGTGAGGGGCACAAGGCATGACACGCGTCGCGGTTCAGCAGCTCAATCTGATCATAACCATAGTGATCCTGCAAATGCGCTGCATGGGCGTGCAAATCGCGCACCTGCGCCGCCGTTGACCCGGTTTCTGCAACCCCCGGCATAAGATCACAGCCAATATTATGCCTCTTGATCAGATCCTTGACCAAAGCCTTGGCATCCTCGGCCAGCGCCCATAACTTTCCGGCCTCGCCACGTCCCATCAGCGCCTCAAGCCCAGCCTGATCCATCCGCTGCCCGCTGCCCAACTGGCCGCCATTGCGCCCTGAGGCACCAAATCCAACCCTATGCGCCTCGACCAGCACTACATCCATCCCGGCCTCAGCCAGATGCAACGCCGCTGAAAGCCCGGTATATCCGGCCCCAACAACACAGACATCCGCGCGTGTCTCGCCGTGCAACGGTTCAAAAGGACTTAGTTCCCGCGCCGTCGCTGCATACCAGCTATCAGGATACGCGCCCTTACGATCATTGGAAAACAACAGGTTCACAGCCACATCCGCTTAAGAAAAACCACAGCGCTCCCCCTTCATCTCGC
The DNA here is from genome assembly GCA_030625695.1 of Paracoccaceae bacterium. Taxonomy (GTDB): domain Bacteria; phylum Pseudomonadota; class Alphaproteobacteria; order Rhodobacterales; family Rhodobacteraceae; genus NVQY01. The sequence continues at coordinate 1,298 of DAOUQK010000057.1, forward strand.
CAAATAAACTCAAGAATCCGACCCTAACCACTCACACATTCATCAGCAAATGTTCCCGCTCCCACGGCGAAATAACCTGCAGGAACTCTTCATACTCGGTGCGTTTGACAATCGAATACACCCGGCCAAACTCTGGCCCTAAAACCTCTTGCAACGCATCCGCCTCATCAAACAGATCCAACGCGCGGATAAGATCCCTCGGCAAATCCTCCTGCCCGTCATACGCTTCGCCTTTGATCTGTTTGTCGGGGCGCAATTCCTCATTCAGCCCCAACAATCCACAGGCCAGACTGGCGGCAATGCCCAGATACGGGTTGCAATCCATTCCAGCCAGGCGGTTCTCGACCCGTCGCGCCTTGGGTCCCGACAGGGGAATGCGGATGCCAGTGGTGCGATTATCGCGCCCCCAGCTAAGGTTAACCGGCGCTGCGTTGTCTTTCACATAGCGACGGTAGGAATTTACATAGGGCGCGATGGTGGCGATGGCCGATGGCAAATGATTCTGCATCCCGGCGATAAAGTGGAAAAACGCATCCGTCTCGCCGCCTTGTGGCCCGGAAAAGATGTTCTGGCCCGTTTCAATATCCAGAACCGAATGATGAATATGCATCGCTGATCCCGGTTCGTCCGCTATCGGCTTGGCCATAAACGTAGCGAAACAATCGTGGCGCAACGCTGCCTCGCGGATCAGGCGTTTGAAATAAAACACCTCATCCGCCAGTTTTACCGGGTCGCCATGCGCCAGATTGATCTCCAACTGACCGGCACCGCCCTCCTGGGTGATGCCATCAATTTCAAACCCTTGCGCTTCGGCGAAATCATAGATGTCGTCAATCACCGGCCCGAATTCATCTACCGCTGTCATCGAATATGCCTGCCGCGCTGCCGCCGGGCGGCCCGAACGACCCATCATCGGTTTGATCTCTTGCGCCGGATCAATGTTGCGCGCTACCAGATAAAATTCCAACTCAGGTGCGACCACCGGCTCGAGGCCCTTGTCACGGTACATCGAAACCACCCGCTTCAATACGTTGCGCGGGCTGAACGGGATAGGTGCGTCATCACGATCATAAGCGTCGTGGATCACCTGAAGGGTCCAGTCGCCAGTCCACGGGGCGGCGGTTGTGGTGGATACATCCGGACGCAGGATCATATCGCGTTCAATAAAGCCGCCGTCGCCGGCTGCTTCGCCCCAGCCGCCGGTGATGGTCTGATAAAAGATACTGTCAGGTAGATGAAAATAGCCCTGGCGCGCATATTTCGTTGCCGGAACTGCCTTGCCCCTTGCAATGCCGGGCAGGTCCGAGATGATGCATTCCACCTCGTCCAGTCGCTTGCCATCAAGATAGGCCTGCGCCGCTTCGGGAATGTTGTCGGTCCAATCACCCATCAGAGTCTCTCTTTCTTGAAGAAATCAATCATTAGTGTGGCAATGTCTGCATTGCTGTTAGGCTGGTTGTTCCGCGCCTGTGCCGCATCAAGAAGGGCATCGGGGACCAGGCCGCGACCCCGGAAACGGATCAGCCCATCAACAAATTCCGGTGACATTTCCGGATGGGGCTGGATCGTCCAGATGGTGTCGCCATACGCCAGAACCGCGTTTTCGCAGAAATCATTGCTGGCGAGAACTTGCGCCTCGTCAGGGCGTCGTGTGACCTGATCCTGGTGCCAGGCATTTACCGCCAATGACTGGCCGCCCATGTCATATTCGGTGCGCCCCACCGCCCAGCCATCTTTGAACTTTTCGACCTTACCGCCAAGGGCTTGTGCGATAATCTGATGGCCGAAACACACGCCAATCATCGGCAGGGCACGGGCGTGAATATCGCGGATCAGATCCTCAAGCGGTGGGATCCAGTCGTGATCCTCATAGGCCCCATATCGTGAACCGGTGATCAGCCAGCCTTCGGCAGCTTCAGCGCCCGAGGGGAATATCCCATCCACCACCGAAAATACCTCGAATGTCAGGTCATCGTCCGCCAGCATTGCAGTGAACAAATCGCCGTAATCTCCGGCCTTGTCGATAAGTGCATCAGGCGAGTGGCCGGATTGAAGAATGCCGATTTTCATGAGAGTTTTCTTGCTACCTGTGAATTTGATCAAATCCACAGGTAACGAACGCCAGATGCCGGGGCAAGACGTTTTGAAGGTGGCAACACTTAGCCGGTAAGCGCGCGGGCCTGTGCGAATGACAGCAGCTTTTTGCCGTCTTCGTCCCAAAGGTGCAGCTTGGCGCAGACAAAGCTTTCGCGCAAAGTCAGACGCTTGGCTCCGGTGGCCAGTTCCGTGTGATCGCGCAGAACTTCGGTCAGGCGGTAAAACGGGATGCGGGAATAAAGATGGTGCACATGGTGGATGCCGATATTGGCACTGAACCATTGCAGGACTGATGGCAGGTCATAATGCGACGATCCATTCAGCGCGGCATCATGCAATTGCCAATCATCACCGGATGCCCAATGGGCATCCTCAAACTGATGCTGCACATAAAACAGCCACACCCCGGCCGAGGCTGCGATCAGGGTTGAAGGCAGAAAGATCAGCAGCAATGGCGCAAGGCCACCAAACCACAACACCACCAGCAAAATGGCGGCAATCGCCAGGTTGGTGCCCATGGCGCTGATCCAATACCGAAGGTTGGTCATCAGCCCGTAAGGAATGCGGTTTTGTAGGAAAAACAGGAACCCGGGGCCCACGCCAAATAGGGTGATGGGATGGCGGTAGGCGCGGTATTCCAGCCGTCTGATCCAGCTTAACTGGTTGAATTCCTTGACCGTCAGCGTATGCACATCGCCCATGCCGCGCTTGTCCAGATTGCCCGAGGTCGAGTGGTGTACCGAATGGGTGCGACGCCAGACAGCATATGGCGTAAGCGTGATGACCCCAAGAATCCGACCAACCCAATCGCTGAGCGCGCGGTTGTGGAAAAATGCGCCGTGGCCGCAATCATGCTGGATCGCAAACAGGCGCACCAGAAATCCGGCGTTCAGCACGGATATCCCAAAAGTAAGCCAATAGCTGATCGACATCGACCACCACGCCAAAGCCCATAGGGCGATGAAAGGAATGGCTGAGATTGCCAGTTCAACCGAGCTGCGCAAACTGTTGGGTTCACGGTACCTGGCGAGGACTTTAATCCAGTCACGCGGCGCTTTTTCAGTTGAACGCGCCTTGACGGGCGTTTCGGCTTTCTCTGGATTATCGGACATGTGCCTGCTTTTTATAGTTTATGACAACCCGGATAAACGACCCTGCGCACGACGCAAGTAGTTTCTGGGTGATTAAGGGGCAATCGGGGTGGTTTGAGGCACATTGCCACAGACCGGTGAACGAAAGGTGTTCATCTGATCAGGTTTGGCCGGATCCGCAGTTTGGCGCGGTTTTCCTCAGGAAGGTGGCGATTCAGGCGTTTGTTGATGGCGCCAAACAGGGTGATGATCGCAAGCGTAAAGATGACAAAGTACATCGCCAGAATCGGATAGGGGATAAACGGGTTAAAGGTTTTGTCGGCAAAATAGTTGGCATAATACAGCGCGTCGCCTTTTTGTCGCCAAGCCGGGAAGGAGCTGAAGTAGACCAGCGTGGTGGCGTGGAACAGGAAAATCGCCTCGTTGGTATAGGCGGGCCAGGCCAGTCGCAACATGGTCGGCCAGATGATGCGCCGGAACCTTGGCCAACCGGTCATACCATAGGCATTGGCCGCGTCGGTGTCGCCTTTGGGGATTGAGCGCAACGCGCCGTAAAAGATTTCACCAGTATAGGCAGAGGTGTTGAGGAACAGCACGATTAGCGCGCCCAGCCAGGCCGCGGTAAAGGGGTCGAAGATCGGATAGATGCCTTTGAGGTTAAGAAACAGGAAATAGGCGAAGAAGAACTGGATAAACAGCGGTGAGCCGCGGAACAGGAAGATGAACCATTCCGCCGGTTTGCGGATGATTGGGTTGGCCGAGCCTTTGGCGACGGCCAGTATTGTGGCAAAGATGAATCCGGTCAGCAGGGCGATGACGGCGAAGTAAATGTTCCAGATCATGCCGGAACCAATCAGGGTGAAATGTTCACACAGGGTGAAATTTTCGCGTGGCAGCAGGCGTTCGCCGATGCCGATAGAGCGCAGCCCATAGTCCTGTATGGTTTGGAAACAACTCACGCCGCCGCCTTTCGTTGCGCTTCACCGCCGGACGTGGCCTGCCCGTGGGTCAGCCGAACCATCAGCTTTTCCAGCGATATTTCTGAAACACGCGTGAAGGCGAGGTAGAACACCAGAAGGAACAGGAAATACCACATGCGCCAGTCGCCATGCGGGTAGGCGGTGAACTTTGAGGTTTTGGTGCCGCCCAACTCGCGGGCCCAATAGACGATGTCCTCGATGCCAAGCAGGAACAATAGCGGTGTGGCTTTGATCAGCACCATCCACAGGTTCGACAGGCCGGGCAGGGCATAGACCCACATTTGCGGCACGATGATGCGCCAGAAGGTTTGGCGCGGTGACATGCCATAAGCTTCGGCAGTTTCGATCTGGGCGTGGGGGACGGCGCGCATGCCGCCGTAAAGCACGCTGGCAGCAAATGCGCCGAACACCAGCGCGAAGGTGATGGTCGCAAGGAAGAAGCCGTAGGATTCATGCATCCATTCAGGAGAGGTGCCCAAAGGCAGTTTGGCAGCCTTGCAGACGATGAAATCCGAGCCCTGACGAATCGGTTGATCCCAGTCGGGGCATTTGATTTTGTGCCGCGCCCATTCAAACGCCTGATCAAGGGCGATGACGAAGAACAGGAAAAAGGCGATATCGGGGATGCCGCGCACATTGGCGATATAACCCCGGCCCAGCCAGCTGAGCGGCAGGAATGGCGAGCGGGCAGCCATAGCGCCGAAAAAGCCGAAACCGAGGGCGATCGGGGCGGTGATGGCGAGCAGGGCCAAGACTTTGAAAAACGAGATGTAGAACGACATATGCACGCCGGTGGTCAGAAAGCAGCTGAACCAGCGGAACTGACTGAGCGTGTCAGGGTCTGTGCAATATTCGAACATTACAGTGTTTCGACTTTATCTTGGCTCATTGAGCAACGTAATTCCCGTTTGAGCGATTGCGAAAGGCAGGGAATTGCGTTTCGATAACAAGGCGAAATGCACTTGCGCCTGTATTCAAGGGGTGGCCCGCTCTTCAGGCCCTTTCAGGGCCATCATCGCGGGCGGCGGCAGGCCCGCCTGCGGCGGGCCTGCCTTTTAACTCAGATTAATAGGTCTGGATGCCTTCACCAAACCATTTGACCAACAGGATGTTCAGCGACCCATCGGCCTTCATCGAGGTGATGGCGACGTTGAATTTTTCCCGCAATTCGTCATCGCTTTCACGCAGGCCCATGCCAACGCCACCGCCCAGTGGCACCGGATCACCAACAAAAATCAGCGCGCCACCGGATTCTTCCACCAACGGGGCCAGGTATTCCTTGTTGGCCAGCACGGCGTCAGCTTCGCCATTGCGTACAGCCGCCAGGGTTTCTTCTGGCGTGGCGAATTCGACCAGGGTTGCGCCACTTGACGCGACATATCCAGCCTGGATCGTCGCAGTTTGGGCGGCAATGACGCCACCCTTCAGGTCAACGCCTTCGCTGGCGGCGACATAGGCCGAATCTTCGGGCAGGATGTAATTTTGGGTAAAGTCGATTACCTCATCACGCTCGGCCGTGATCGACATGCCGGCAATAATGGTGTCGTAGTTGCCCGAAACAAGGTTGGGAATGATCGAATCCCAATCGTTTTTGACCCACTCGCAGGTCAGCCCGGCGCGCTTGCACAGCTCGTCGCCCACGTCCCGCTCGAACCCGTCAATTTCGCCTGCGTCGTTGATGAAGTTATAGGGGGGATAGGCGCCTTCGGTGCCCATGCGCACAGTGGTTGAGTGGCCATCGGCAAACGCCATTGAGGCGGTCAAAGCCATGGCTGCTGTCGCCAGTATCAGTTTTTTCATGTTTGGTACTCCCTGGTTATTGATTGTGGCAGTTTACGCTGCCTTGGTTGCGGAAAGAAAGCCTTTGAGCCGTTCTGACCGGGTATTGTTGAACACGTCGTCCGGCGTGCCTTGTTCTTCGATGCGCCCTTGGTGCAGGAATACCACGTGACCGGCCACATCGGCCGCCAGTTTCATGTCGTGTGTCACGATCAGCATGGTGCGGCCCTCAGCGGCCAGATCTTTGATCACCTTGACCACTTCCTGTTCCAGTTCCGGGTCCAACGCGCTGGTGGGTTCGTCAAACAACAACGCTTCGGGTTCCATACATAAAGCACGGGCAATAGCCGCGCGCTGTTGCTGCCCCCCTGAGAGCTGCGCCGGGTAAGCGTCGCATTTATCGGCGATACCGACCTTGTCGAGATAAGCGCGCGCGGATTTTTCCACTTCGTCCTTGTCGCGGCCCAACACCGTGACGGGGGCCTCCATCACGTTTTGCAGGATGGTCAGATGGGCCCAGAGGTTGAATTGCTGAAACACCATCGACAGGTTGGTGCGGATACGCAGCACCTGTTTGGCATCGCTTGGGCGGCGGGCGTCATGCGTGCCTTTCCAGCTCACTGGCTCGCCTTTGAAGATGATTTCACCCTGCTGGCAGTCCTCAAGCAGGTTGGCACAGCGCAGAAGGGTGGATTTGCCGGACCCGGACGAGCCGATCAGCGCCACCACGTCGCCGCGCCGGGCACTGATATCGACGCCTTTGAGCACCTCCAGCGCACCAAAACTTTTGTGCAAGCTGGTGATCTGGATGACGGGTGTTGTGTCTGTGGTCTTGTCAGGCAAGGCTGGTTCGCTTGTCGTTATTGTTGTGATCCAAGTACTAAGGCCGAGATTATGGGCTAATGCAACGCGTAAAACGGACAATTTTCTTAGAACGGCTGCGAATCGAAATAACGCACGCGCGGTTTATTGCGATTTACGGCCCAGAGGGTGTTGGGATGGCAAGGTAATCAGCGGCGGGAATATTGACCAGCCCGTGCAGGTGAAGCGCCTTACGATCCGCCTTGGACAAGGTTGATATGGCCGTTCGGATGGCATCAGCGATTGGCGCGGGGTCGCGCCCGGATGCGGTGATGAAAGGCAATGTCGGGGTAGGGTGCGTGGTGGCAATGACCCGCAAGCGGGCGCACAGGTCCGGTTCGTGTTCGCCCAAAAGCATCCAGGTCAAGGCGTCCAGTCCGGCCAGATCGGCACGCTCTTCGGCCACGGCAATGGCGCTAAACCTATGTCCGCCGGTTTCCACCAAGGCGCTGAAACTTATACCTTTATCGCCCATATAAGTCATTGGTCCGGCCCAGCCGGATTGCGATAGGGCTTCGTTATAGGCAAATCGGCTGGCGTCAAACTGCTCTGGCTGATCGCGCGGATCGTCTATTCGTGCGATCAGCATCGAGCGGTAATATCCGGGTCGGCATCCTTGCAGACCATAATCCGGCGTACCGATCAGCGTGACGTTGGGATGTAATTTCGTGCGAAATGGCATGCCACAAGTTTGCGAAAACAACAGTTCAGCAGAGCGCCAGACATCCCAAATGTCGACATCATGGCTGAGGTGTTGCGGACCAAAGCCCAATGCGGCCCGGATCGCCTGCCAGAACCGATCATTGGCCGGGCGCAACGCGGGCGGGTCATACATCCCCAGGTGGGCAATCAATTGCCGGCGGCCTTCTTTCTGGCGCGGACGGAATCCTTGTCTGAAACGCCGAGCAACGAGGGTATCAACCGCATCAGGGCGTTTTCTTCGTCCGCACGGCCGCCGTCGGCCAGGGCGACGGACCAGGCGGCCTCGACCACGGCGCGGCGGCCTTCGTAGGGCACCGCCGCTTTGATGGCGCGGGTGAACCGCACGGTGTCGGGGGCTTCGTTCTCAAGGGTTTCGGCCTCACCGCGCAAAGCGGCGGTTTCGGCCTGGGCCAGATTGAACCGTGCGGTAATGATCTGGTCGATCCGGGCCACTTCCACAGCCGCATAGTCGCCGTCCGCGCGGGCGATGCGCACCAAAAGGGCGCTTAGGGCCAGACGGGCGTCAGTGTCGTTCAGGGGATTCGGGTCGGGCTGAGTCAGCCGCTTGAGTAAATTTCCAAACATGAGCGGTATATAAGGCGCAGGCGGAGCCGCGCCAAGCGGGTTTTCGCTCAGATCGAATCCAATCCAACTGAATTCACCCTACAACCCGAACGCGCATGGCTGGCAAACGCTGCCTCGGGTTGCAGGGTAAATGCCCGAATCCGCATGGATTGGTTTCGCTCAGAGCGTGTGTTTGGCCCGTTCGCGCGATTTTTCGCTGTCGAGCGCCGAAAGGCCCATGGCTGCGCGCGCCTCTTCGACAATGCGGAATTCTTCGTCGTTCAGAATGCCGTCGGCCATAACCACCTCCCACAAGGCGTCCAGTGCTGCGAGGCGTTCTTCGATGTCGGTGGTTTCGCGGATCAGCTTGGCGAAGGTGTCGGAATCCGGTGCGGCGGCGTGCAGCCTTTCACAGGTGGCGCGGATTTTCGCGGCTTCAATGGCGTTATGGCTATAAAGCCGGGCCAGTATGCGGTCGATGATACCAATCTCTGACACTTGATATTCGCTGTCGGATTTAGCCACCCGGACAAGCAAGGCCCCCAACGCCAGTTCGGCGTCAGGATCGGGCAACTCGCCCTCTTTGGGGGTGCGCAGGGATTGAAAGAACTTACCTAACATAAGGGGAGCCTAACCTTTGATTTGGTGTCCGCCAAGGGTTTTCAGTCGTCGTAGCCTTCGACGATCACCATATCGCCGGTCGAGACCGGGTCGCGCAGGGCTTTGGCATCTTGATAGGCGACACTGTCGTAGCAGGCCAGGGCAGTCGCGTAGCTGTCGAATTCCAGCACGACGGTGCGTTGGCGGACTTTGCCTTCGCGGTTTTCATACGTGCCGCCCCGCACCAGAAAGCGGGCACCATATTCGGCAAAGGGGGCAGCGTTGGCGGCGATGTATGTTTTATAGGTCTCGATGTCGTCAACGTCGACATGGGCAACCCAGTATCCTTTGGCCATGATTAATCCTCTTTCGTTTGTTTAATCCGTAGGGCGGGGTTCACCCCGCCGCCACAGCGAATGGCGGGGTGAACCCCGCCCTACGGAATGGTTCATACCAACCGCGAACTTTCAATCGCGGCGCGGACAAAATCGGCGAACAACGGGTGCGGTTCAAACGGTTTGGACTTTAGTTCCGGGTGGAACTGAACGCCAATGAACCACGGGTGATCCGTCCATTCGACAATCTCGGGCAATTTACCGTCCGGCGACATGCCGGAAAAGCAAAGCCCGGCCTTTTCCAATTGCTCGCGGTATTTGATATCTACCTCATAGCGATGCCGGTGACGTTCTTCGATCTGGGTGGTGCCATAAACTTTGGCCACTTTCGATCCTTCCTGCAACACCGCATCATACGCCCCAAGCCGCATGGTGCCGCCTTTGTCGTCGCCCACTGCGCGGCTGACTTTATAGTTGCCCTGAACCCATTCCTTCAGGTGATAAACCACTGGTTCAAAGCGCTTTTTTCCGGATTCGTGATCGAATTCCTCGCTTCCCGCCGTCTTGATCCCGGCGACGTTGCGCGCCGCTTCGATCACGGCCATCTGCATGCCAAGGCAAATGCCAAGGTAGGGCACCTTGCGTTCGCGGGCAAATTGCGCCGCCTTGATCTTGCCTTCGGTGCCACGTTCGCCAAAACCACCGGGGACAAGGATGGCGTGGAAGCCTTCCAGATACGGCGCCGGGTCTTCAGAATCGAAAATCTCGGCGTCGACCCATTCGATCTTTACTTTGACCCGGTTGGCCATGCCGCCATGGGTCAGCGCCTCGGCGATGGATTTATAGGCGTCCTCAAGCTGGGTATACTTGCCAACAATAGCCACCTTGACCTCGCCCTCAGGGTTGTAAACCCGGTCGGCCACGTCCTCCCAGCGGTCCAGTTTGGGGCGCGGGGCGGGGGTAATGTGGAAGGCGTCCAGAACTGCCTGATCAAGGCCGGCCCGGTGATAGGCCAGCGGAGCCTCGTAGATGGAATTCAGGTCGTAGGCGGCGATCACATCACCGGGGCGGACGTTACAGAACAGCGCCAGCTTGTCGCGTTCTTTTTGCGGGATCTGATGTTCTGACCGACAAACCAGAATATCCGGGGCGATGCCGATGGAACGAAGTTCCTTGACCGAATGCTGCGTCGGTTTGGTTTTCAATTCGCCACTGGCCTTGATGTACGGCAACAGCGTCAGGTGCATGAACAGGCACTGGCCCCGGTCACGGTCCTGAGAATACTGGCGGATTGCTTCGAAAAACGGCAGGCCTTCGATATCGCCAACGGTGCCGCCAATTTCACAGAGCATGAAATCGACCTCATTCGAGCCGACCGACAGGAAATCTTTGATTTCATTGGTAACATGCGGGATCACCTGGATGGTTTTGCCCAGATAATCACCGCGCCGTTCCTTTTCCAGAACGGTGGAATATATCCGGCCCGACGAAACCGAATCACTTTTGCGTGCTGCCACACCGGTGAACCGTTCATAGTGGCCAAGGTCGAGGTCGGTTTCGGCACCATCGTCCGTGACAAACACTTCGCCGTGTTCAAATGGGCTCATGGTGCCGGGGTCGACGTTCAGATACGGGTCCAGCTTGCGCAGGCGCACCGAATAGCCACGCGCTTGCAGTAGCGCGCCCAAAGCGGCAGATGCCAGCCCTTTGCCAAGGGATGATACAACACCGCCAGTTATAAATATATATCGCGCCATAGGTGACGTCAGACCCCCGTGATTGCCTGTTACGGCTTGTCTAAAAGCAAGAATTCCGTTGCTTGGAACCGTCAAATTGACCGTCCCTCACGGGGTTTCACATATAAAGGATTCGCGACGAATACGCAAGGCAGTCGCAACATGATGTTGTGAGTATCTTCGCGGCCTCAAGGTTTAGAGATTACGCAGTCCCGGATTTAATCCGGGATCTCACCCAAAACCATCAGCGAAGTTGAGGCCCCGGGATCAAACCCGGGGTGTTATCCCCGCGATCAATCCGCAGTTGGCGTCAGCGGCGCGTTGTCGCCTTCGGTTGGTGGCAGCAAGTCGCTGCCCAGCGGGCTGTCTGCGGTCGGTGCATCTGTATCGGCAGGCGCGGATGAGATGCCCAGACGATCAAGCACAGAGGTGCCGGAGGCCTTTTGCGCCGCCAGAATGGTCAGCGAGATCGAGGTGATGATGAACCCGATTGCCAATACCCAGGTTACCTTGCCCAATGCCGTCGCCGCCGACCGGCCCGACATCGCGCCGCCACCGCCGCCGCCCATGCCAAGACCACCGCCCTCAGAGCGCTGCAACAGGACAACACCAATCAGGCCGATGGCCAGAAGAAGGTGGATAATAAGAACGACGTTTTCCATGTGGGACCTGTGATGGTTTGGGTGGCAAGTTCAATGTACGGGTGGGTATGTAGGCGTCTTTGCTGGGCGGGGCAAGGGGGGCACGAGAGGATGTTTGTTCTGGAGTGAAACCAATAAAAATGTATTCACCTTCCTTCCCGAACGCGTTTGGAAAGGTAAACGCTGTCTTGGGCAGGAAGATGTATACAGGACTGAAATCAGATCGGTTTCGCTCTGGACATCAGCAGGCCTAATTGCCACGGTGTTGCCCATGCCTCATGATCATTCAGAACACCCGCACGCGCTTTTGCCACCTGACCCTGCCCTTAGGGTCAAAGCACTTGAAACCATCCTGACGGGCAAGGGGCTGATCACGCCCGGCGCGCTGGATGAAATCATTGATACCTATCAAAACCGTATCGGTCCACAGAACGGCGCCGATGTGGTGGCGCGCGCCTGGAGTGAGCCTGAGTTTCGCAAAGCGCTGCTGGAGGATGCCACCCCGGTGGTGGCCGATCTTGGCTACTACGGACGCCAGGGCGAACATATGGTGGTGGTCGAAAACACACCCGAGCAGCATAATATGGTCGTTTGCACGCTGTGCAGTTGCTATCCGTGGCCGTTGCTGGGCATTCCACCGGGCTGGTACAAATCCGACGCCTACCGCGCGCGCGCGGTGCGCGAGCCGCGCAAGGTGCTGGCGGATTTTGGTGTTACCTTGCCCGAAGGGACCGCCGTGAGAGTCTGGGATTCAACCGCCGAGGTGCGCTATCTGGTGCTGCCGATGCGCCCCGAAGGCAGCGAAGGGTTGGGGCGTGAAGACCTGGCCCGGCTGGTCACGCGCGACAGTATGATTGGCACTGGTTTGGCACTTAGCCCAGGTGGTGCGTCATGACCCGGGTGCATGACATGGGCGGGCGGTTTGGTGACGGGGCGGTGGTGCCGGAACCGCAAGGCGTGGCCGAATTCAAACAGGACTGGCACAAAGGCGCATTGGCACTGACCGTGGCCGCCGGTGGGCTTGGCAAGTGGAACATCGACATTGGGCGGCATGCCCGCGAGAGCCTGTCGGTGAAGGATTACACCGCCTTTAGCTATTACGAGAAATGGATCGC
>DAOUQK010000286.1 GCA_030625695.1 Paracoccaceae bacterium
TGGTCAACCGGCTAGTGGATTGAATCCGCTAGCGAATCCAGTCGACAATCTGAGCCTCACGCAAGGCCCCGGATTGGCGTTTGGTTTCGCGGCCCTTCTGAAACGCCACCATGGTCGGAATACCACGGATGTTGTACTTGGCCCCGGCCTGGGCATGATCTTCGGTGTTCAGTTTAACCAGTCGTGCCTGACCGTTCAGCGTTTGTGCCGCTTTGGAAAACTCAGGCGCCATCATTTTGCACGGCCCACACCAAGGTGCCCAAAAATCAACCACCAGTGGCAGGTCGTCATTACGCGCCGCCTTGGCCAGAATAGCAGGGTCGACATCAACCACTTTAGCCCGCAGCAAACCTGCACCACAAGTGCCGCATTTGGCCTTGGCGTTCAGGCGCTCCTCAGGGACTCGGTTCACCTGGCCACAGTCCAGGCAGGTCAGTTTCTTTGCAGACATGGCATTGCATCCGGGTAGTTGATTATATATTCCGTAATTAATATATGTGGTGCAGCGTCAATTTCAAGCCCCACGCGGACCGCTATTCAGAAGCCGCATCATTTGTCTCAGTTGCGCCTTCCCCCGACAACGCCCCGCCTTCCCATTTGCCGCTGGCTTCTTCGCCGCTGGCATACCGCATGGTGCCTTCGCCCTGGCGCTTGCCAGCCAGAAACGTGCCTTCATAGACGTCGCCGTTCACATAGGTGGCAACCCCTTCACCGCTGATTTCGCCAGCCGCCCAGGCACCTTTATAGCGGAACCCGTCGGCCATGATAATCTCACCCTGGCCCTGGCGCTGCCCGCCGGCAAACTGCCCGGAATAAACCGAGCCATCGCCATATGTTGCCTTGCCAAGCCCGTGACGCTGACCATCCTGCCAGTCGCCTTCATAGCGATAGCCATCGGAATAGGTCATCACCCCTTTGCCGTGGTTCACCGCATTACGGAACTGTCCTTCGTAAACGATCCCATTGGCATAAACCGCCTTGCCCTGACCTTCGATCACCCCGGCAATCCAGTCGCCTTCGTAGGATGAACCGTTGGGATAGCCGATCTTGCCAAGCCCATCCGCCAGATCAGCCCGGAACTGACCCTCATAGATCGACCCGTCAGGATAGGTGACCTTGCCGCGCCCTTCGATCTGCCCGGCCACCCATGTGCCGATGTAGATATAACCATCGGTGCCGGTGAACGTGCCTTGCCCGCTGCGCCGGTCATCGGAAAACTCGCCTTCGTAAACATCGCCATTGGCATAGGTTACCCGGCCTTTGCCCTGCCGCCGTCCGGCCACCAGATCACCTTCGTAAGTGTCGCCATTGGATTGGGTTAACGTGCCTTGGCCACTGATCTGCCCATCGGCCCACAGGCCCACGTAAGTCAGTCCATCCGGTAAAGTCAGTTTACCTTGCCCATGACGCTTGCCACCATTGATTTCACCGCTGAACACCGCACCATCCGGATAGGTGATGATCCCAGAGCCCTGTTTCTCGCCCGCGACCCAATCGCCGTCATATTCGTAACCGCCGGGGCTATGCATAACGCCCTTGCCGTGGTGTTGCGCGTCCACAAACGCACCCTCGTAACGCACCCCATTGGCATAAACCGCAATGCCGCTGCCGTTGATCACGCCGTTGACCCAACCACCTTCGTAGGTGCCACCATCGGAAAAGGTGATATGCCCCTGTCCATTCGGCTTGCCTTTGACAAAGCTGCCCTCATAAACCGACCCATTGGGAAAGCGGGCCACGCCCTGGCCTTTGATCTCGCCATCAACCCAATCGCCGGTGAATTCATAACCGTTGGGCAGGCGGTATGTCCCGACCCCATGTTGCAGCCCGCCTTTGAATGTCCCTTCATAAACTCCGCCGATATCATCCTGCGTGGTCCGGACCTGCGCCTGCGTTAAGCCGGGGTTTGTTGCGGCAAAACTTAGCCCCAAAACAACCGCCGTAATGAATCTTGAACCCGGTAATGTCATCGCGTTGCCCTGCCTACCCATGGTTTCACACCCCTAGAGAGGGCGAATTTATCTAAAATTAAGGTAGTCCGAGCCTTTGGGCAATATCTTTCGACGCGATATTGCTTTTCCTTGGCGGGTGATCTGATAAATGCCACGTCAATGCTTGGGCTAAGAGGGCGATATGGCTGATCGATTCCGTGTAACACTGGCGCAACTCAACCCCATTGTCGGTGACCTTGCGGGCAATGCGGCCAAGGCCCGCGATGCCTGGGCGCAGGGCCGTGCAGCGGAGGCTGATCTTGTGGCTTTGCCCGAGATGTTCATCACCGGCTATAACACCCAGGATCTGGTGATGAAGCCGGCCTTTCACCAGGGCGCAATCGAAGCGATTCACGCTTTGGCGGTTGACTGCGCCGATGGCCCGTCGCTGGCGATTGGTGCGCCCTGGGTCGAGGATGGCAAGCTGTACAACGCCTATCTGATCCTCAAAGGTGGCAAAATCGCCAGCAAAACGCTCAAGCATCATTTGCCCAATGAAACCGTGTTCGACGAGGTGCGTATCTTTGATGCCGGGCCGTTGGGCGGGCCTTATTCGGTTGGCAACACCCGTATTGGCAGCCCGATCTGCGAAGACGCCTGGTACGATGACGTCACCGAAACCCTGGCCGAAACCGGCGCTGAGTTCCTGCTGATCCCCAACGGCTCGCCGTACTACCGTGAAAAATTCGACGTGCGCCTGAATCACATGGTGGCGCGGGTGGTTGAGACAGAATTGCCGCTGATCTATCTTAATATGGTTGGCGGACAGGACGATCAGGTATTCGACGGTGGTTCATTTGCCCTGAATCCCGGTGGCGAACTGGCCTTGCAAATGCCGGTACTGCAAGAGGCCGTGACCCATCTGGACCTGACCCGCACTGATGACGGCTGGCGCATTGAGGCCAGCGACAAACACACGCACCCTGACGCATGGGAACAGGATTACCACGTCATGGTCCTGAGTTTGCGCGACTACATGCGCAAAACCGGGTTCAAGCAGGTGTTGCTTGGCATGTCCGGCGGGGTTGATTCCGCCCTTGTGGCAACCATCGCGGTCGACGCGCTTGGCCCGGAAAACGTCCGCTGTGTCATGTTGCCGTCCGAATACACCGCGTCCGATTCACTTGAGGATGCCGAAGCGGCGGCCAAGGCACTGAGATGCCACTATGACTATGTGCCCATCGGCGAGGGGCGTACGGCGATCACCAACACGCTGGCCCCCCTGTTCGAAGGGCTGGCCACCGATGTCACCGAGGAAAACATTCAGTCGCGCCTGCGCGGCCTGTTGTTGATGGCGATGTCCAACAAGTTTGGCGAAATGCTATTAACCACCGGCAACAAATCCGAGGTGGCGGTGGGCTATGCCACGATCTATGGCGATATGTCGGGTGGTTATAACCCGATCAAGGATCTGTACAAAACCCGGGTGTTCCAGACCTGCCGCTGGCGCAACGATAATCACCGCGACTGGATGATGGGACCAAAGGGCGAGGTCATCCCACCCCGGATCATCGACAAACCGCCCAGCGCCGAGTTGCGTGCCGATCAGAAAGACAGCGACAGCCTGCCGGACTACCCCGACCTTGACGCGATGCTGGACATTCTGGTGGATCAGAACGGATCAATCGCCGATTGCGTGGCGGCCGGGTATGACCGTGATGTGGCAAAGCGGGTCGAACATCTGATCTATATCAGCGAATACAAACGCTTTCAGTCTGCTCCGGGTGCGCGCCTGACCCCGGGCGCGTTCTGGTTGGACCGGCGTTATCCAATCGTTAACCGCTGGCGCGATCCGTCCTGAATGGTCGCGCACGCACTCGACTTCGGCTTGCTTCGGTGGTCCAGTTTCAAGCTTACTACCCTCCTCTGATAACATGTCATATATAACATGTTATCAGAGGAGGGTAGTAAGCTGCGATGAAATGACTCGGGCTACTGCCAATCATAATCCTTCCTTTCTCGATAACTCTGTGTCTGGATACCGCCATGCCTGGTCCCCCTCTGATTCCCATCGCCCCTGACCCACAACTGCCAACCCGTGTCGATGTCGTCATCATTGGCGGCGGCATCATCGGCACCTCGACCGCACTAGAGCTAAGCGAACGTGGCCTGAAGGTGCTGTTGTGCGAAAAGGGCGAAATCGCCGGTGAACAATCGTCACGTAATTGGGGCTGGGTGCGGATATCATTGCGTGACCCGCGTGAAATCCCCCTGATGGCCAAAGGTATCGCCATCTGGGAAGGGTTGGACGCGCGCACCGGGTATCAAACCGGCTATACCAAAACCGGCATCATGTGGCCCGCACAGACCCGCCGCAAGGAAGCAGAATATCAGCGTTGGGCTGAAAATCTGACGGCCTTTGGGATGGATTGCCCGATGCTCGGCCCTGACGAAGTTGACAACCTGTACCCGGGTCATCAGATGGCACCCAAGCCTGCCTTGTATGCACCAATGGACGGGCGGGCCGAACCAGAGATTGCCACGTCGGCCATCGCCCAGGCGGCGCGAGACAATGGCTGCTCGATCATGACCAACTGCGCCGTACGCTCTCTGGACATCGCGGCCGGACGGATTGCCGGGGTAATCACTGAACACGGACGGGTAGAATGCGACAACGTGGTGATGGCCGGCGGGGCATGGTCGCGGCTGTTTGCCGGTAATGCTGGAATTTATCTACCACAGCTCAAAGTGTTAAGTTCGGTGATGCGCACCACGCCAGTCGACGGGGGGCCGGAAATCTCCATCCACGGCAAGGGCTTTGCCCTGCGCAAACGCG
>DAOUQK010000108.1 GCA_030625695.1 Paracoccaceae bacterium
AACCGTGAGGCCTGCCAGATCAGCCGCCGACAGGTGTAACTGCTTCAGTGCATCGACAGCAGGACCTGTACCCGCCGCCGCCTGACTTAGGCGCTTGGTCAATTGAATCGTCGCCTGCTGGATTTCCCCCATGGAAACCCCTGCCAGATCCCCGGCGCGGGTCAGGATTTGCAGGCTTTCCGTCGTAGTGCGCAGGGAGGCGGCAAGTTTCGCCTGCTCGTCAATCACCTGCAAACCAGAGCGCACCATGGCAATGCCCGCAGTCAGGGCAGCCGCAACCATAATCCCGGCGGCGATCTTCGCCCGGCGCACGAACTTTGCCAGCTTTGCATTGGCGATCTCGGCCTCTCGCGACACCTTGCGGAACCCGCGCTGGCCTGCTTTGCCAATGCCCTCGAACTCAGCCTTGACCCTGTCGCCACCAACAGCCGCAAGGCGAACAGAAACTCTTTTTTCAGCCATCACTCATTTCCCTTTGTTCATTCAGTGCCCTGACCATCACCGCTTCGATCGCGGGCAGGACTTCCGCGACCGGCGCGGGATCGATCCCAAGGGCCGATGCCATGGCCAGCGCTGCACCAAAATCCCAGCCGACAATCGTGCCCGCTGCCGTGATGCGCATCTGCCCGCCAAGGCGGGTGACCAGATCCCAGATTTGTGTACCCTCCCAGGTTTGCGGGCGGTTCAGGATTTGCGGGCAAGTTTCGCAGATTTTAGTGCAGGCCTCGCAGTATCCTTCACCCCCGCCGAAGGACCACTCGGCAAGGGCGATGAGACGTTTTTTTCCTGATCCAGCAGCAGACCACTCGCGACATAATCGGTTTGGAAGGTCTCGAAGAGCGGCCAGATATCCAGCAGGGCATTGATCCCCTCCGGGCTGACTGCCACCGGGTCGCCGCTCTCATCGCCCACACCTTCCCAGTCGGTGATGGCGATGCGGGCCAGCGCCTTGGCAAATACCAGCGCGCTTTCTTCGTCGCCCGTTTCCTCCGGCAGGTTGGCAATTGCAGGGTCATTCCTTGCCGCCACCATCAGCGCGGTGGTCAAAGGCAGGAGCTGAAGGCGGACGCCGTGGCCGAGATCGAGCCACGTCGGTTCATTTGAAAGATTCAGTTTCAGCATATCAGTAACTCGCAATCTGGTTCTTGAGGGTGAATGTGCACATCTGCCCGGCAGCGGCATTGTAGGCGGCCTGCCAGTCAAAGCTGGCCTGAATGCCCTGCGGTCCCTGCACTTCGACACGGGGGCGGGGCAGATAGACTTCGTGCGCCGTGATGGTCAGGCTGAGGGTGGAGGAGATGGTGTAGGAGAATTCCAGCGAAGCCGATGTGCCGTTCAGCGCCTGATCCATCAGTGTGGTGTCGGCAAAGCGCACATCGATCCGACCGGTGAGCGCCGCATTCGAGGGGTCCGCCCCGTCGATCCGCCCGTCGGCGCGGATGGTTTCAATGCGGTCAAGGTTGTTGGAATACTGGATATCGGCGGTGACGATGTTGCCCAGCGCCGTGCCATTGCGCTTGATCGATCCGTTGAAATGCCCGAACCGCTGCAAGGCCCAAGTGGTGGGCGTTCCTGCCGCCGTCGATGTGACGACGGTTTCCCCCTGGGCGATCAGCTTCGCCGTTGCCGTCAATAGACCCGAGCGCTGCATTTGCCACGAGAGCTGATCGAGTACGCAGCCGGTGTACATGGCGAACCGTGGCACCTCGGGCATCGCAACCTCGATGGCCATGCTTGGCAGGGTCCATCCGCCCGACTTGAAGATATGCGTCTTGTCGGTCGTGCCGGTGGAGACCGGATCCCCAAACGCTGCCTTCAGCCAGAAACCAAAGGCCTCCGCATCAATCGGCACCACCAGATCACCGTCCGCCGTCACCGCATCCTTGATCGGAGCCAGCGGATCGCGCCCATAGCCCAGAAGTTCGGAGGTCAGCAGGGGTTGCTCGGCCCCCAGTGAGGCGCTGGCAAACGGCATCTGGAAATATCCGCTTGCCGGTGCCGTGCCATAGGTTGTCTCAAACGCAGCCGCGAGTTGCGACCGCGCGCCTTGTGCGCGTGCCATATCGTGTTTCCTTGTTTTGGGGTGGGATCAGTCGTTGAGGGTCAGCCCAGTGGGTCGGCCGTGGTGTAGGTCAGAATGACTGGAATGATTGCTGCCTTGATCGCCGCTGCGCCCTCCACCGGCAGGTCAACCGGCTGCGGGGCCTGCGCTTCCGTCCAGTCGCAGAGACTGCCCAGGGTGCGGTCGGCAGCAAGCGCGGCACCGATCGCCTGCATGAGGGTGTCAAAGGCAGTGGCTCTTGCCGCAGGAGTTTTGCCCTGCACGATCACCTCAATCTCGGCGCGGTGTTCATAGTGATAGGCTAGCGGCGACAGCGTCACCTCCGGTGCGCCCGGATCGCCGTCGCGCAGGATCAGCAGGCCGCCCGCGGGCACGCGTTCTGGCAGGATGTCTTCGCGCAGGACGGTTGCGTCGGGTACGGTTTCGATTGCCGCAAGCAGGGCTTGCAGGATGGTTTCGCGAGTTGTGGGCATGAGGTCTCTTGTATGAGTGAATGTGCGGTCAAAAAGCGATTCAGCTTTGCTGTGAACCTTATCGAGTAGCCGCTAAGAGCCATTCATGTTGCTGTTGGCAAGCGGTTGCTTCAAGCCCACAGCGCCCAATGCTGCACCATGCACATTTCGACGGGAAGGGCGGATTGCTGCCGTTCTCTGCGGATGCAAAAGCACTCGAGCATTTTCCCCAGACCGGATGGGGTGGATGGCTCCTGCTTCAACCGGCGTCGCGATGCGCCATAGTGCAGTTGTCGTAAACTGCTTATGAGAGGAGCCACCCAATGCAAGTTACAACAGTTGGCCTGGATTTGGCCAAGAACATCTTTCAGGTCCATGGCGTCACCGAGGACGGTGAAGTTGCCTTCAATCGTGCTCTGAGGCGGGCGCAGATGCTAACCTTCTTTGATACACTTCCACCTTGTCTGGTCGGCATGGAGGCCTGCGGTTCCGGCCATTACTGGGCGCGACAGCTCACCATGCTCGGCCACAAAGTTCGCCTGATCCCAGCAAATTATGTAAAGCCCCATGTCAAGCGCGGCAAATCTGATGCCGTGGATGCTGAAGCCATTTGCGAGGCGGTGAACCTCCGGCGGCAGGGTAATCATGGCGGAAGAGTCTGAAAACTCGTTTGCTGCGCTATTGTCAAAGATCCGACTTGATCTGCGAACACCTGTTGGCACGTGATTGGCTACGGCCAGAACATCGGTGAGCCAGGCTTGTGGGTCGACGCCATTGAGTTTGGCTGTTTTGATGGCCTGGTAGCAGTTGGCAGTTGAGTGCCAATAGCGATCAAAGTAACTTCTTGACAAAATCGCGAAGACAGTTGCGCTTATTGTGCACCGTCGAGGGCAAATCCTACTTTCAGTACGACCTGGTAGTGCTTCAGTTTCCCTTCTTCAATGTGCCCGCGAATTTTTTCGACCTCGAACCAGCGCAAGTTCTCCAAGGTTCCAGATGCCCTGGCAATCGCCTGTTGAATGGCGTCATCGATACTTGTGGTCGAAGAGCCGGCAAGTTCAATAATCTTGTAGATGTGGTCTTTCATGACAGTCCTCCATCAGAAAGGCCCATTGGGCCTAAGGTCGGACCCTGGTGGACAACCAACGTCCTTTAAAAATCAAAACTGCGACGAACCCGCCGCGTGCGGTCCTTTGCAATGGGTTCAACCGGTACGGCCACGATTTGCGCATCGGGATCATGTTCGACAATGTATGTGAACAGCTTGTCGAACGTTGCTCTGCGCTCTTCACCGAACAACGGATCAGCGTCGCGACTGAAGGCTTTGTCTATGCGGCTCCAGTCTTCAGTTTTCAGGTACCGTGCCGCTAGAGGCATAAAAACATTCTCTTCACGACGCATGTGTGCACATTCGAAATCGACGTAGGAGTTCACAGCCAGCCGGAAGCGCTCAAGGCTTGACGGATCATTGTGCAATGCTTGCAACGCCAACCGAAGATCCGAAAGTAGCCTCTTTCCAACTGTGTGCTCATCAATCAAATGGTCAAGCAACTCCGTCTCGCCGGGCTTCCGGCGGCGAAGGGTTTCGAATAGATAGGTCTCTTCCTTGGGGTGATGGATTGTGTCCGGGAATGCCTCCATATAATCAAGAATCGCCGTGAGTAGGTTTATCTCGGCCTCACTGCCAACGTCATCAAATCCGGCAACGAGATGATGCAGACACTCAAGAACGGCCCCGATCCTGCGGTGTTCTTCGTGCAGCGTCTCCAGAACATCCGTCATATGCTCTCCGCGTATTACCGGCGGCGCAATGAAAAGCTCAAGCTCGTGCGCCTCGAGCTGCTTTTCGTCGGAGAGAACCCAATAAATATCCCGTAGATTGATAATTCCTGACAGCTTACCATCATTATTGATAACGGGAATTCGCCGGAGGCCGTGATCGCTCATGACTGTCCACACTTCTCGAAGCCCATCGACCGGCTTGCAGGTGACGACATCGCGGGTCATTGCATTACCGATGCCTGCGGCACCAGTGCATTTCTCACCCTTGCACCTTGCGACACAGCGCATAATGTCACTATCGGTTACTACTCCGACCACCTTCTGTTCGGCGTCGCACACGACGACGATTCCAACATGCTCTGCCGGGAGTAGGGCCGCAGCATCAGCAACGGTTGCCTCCAGGGTCATGGTAGCGACCTCGGTTCCTTTCTTTTGAAGTACTGTCTCAACGATCATCGTCTTATTCCCTCAAAACGGTAACTGGTCGAAATCTAGCGATATCCAACCCCGTAGAAATAGTGTTCTAGCTCATCTTCCTTGAACTTGGCCTTCTCAAATAAGTGGAAAAGCACATCGCGCAAACTTATCAACCCGATAAACTGGCCTTTGTTATTGACAACTGGCATACGTCGCGAACTCTGATCCACCATGAGTGATCGAACATCATCAATATTGTCATTTGGACGGCACGACAGAAACTGCCGCGCCATAATTTGCGAAACACCTGTGTCACAGAAGCAAACGCCATCATTGCAACTTACGATACCTCGCATGATGTCACTGTTGTTAATGATGCCGATGACCTTCTGACCAGCGTCACAAACAACAACCACATCAATGTGCTGCGCGCGTAACAAAGCCGCGGCCTCCGGCACTTTGGCCTCGATCCCGACAGTTGCTACTGCCCCGCGCCCCTTTTTTAGAAGATTCTTGACTAACATAGTTGCTCTCCGGTATTTTACTTCCTCCCGAGCCGAGCGCTCATATTTGTGTTTTCTATATGGTGATTAAAGTACCGGATTGCAAGATTACCGTCAGCGATTCTTGGCAAAATGAACCTGCTACGCCCTCCACCTTTGGCGTAGCCATCGGACAAGTGATTAGTGCTGGCGGAATGGCCCGCTTGTTGAAGTTTAGCTGGGTCCAGTCGGCAACGGCTGGTTCGACGGGTTGCATCGCAGCATATAGGTGCTGCAATAAAAGCCCGGTTTGGGCCGTTCACGTCGGTTGGGACATGGGCTTGGAAGTTTCGCACAGCCCCACAACGGTGAATTCCATCAAGATTACCCCTCCACCCATTTCCCCACAATCAGCCCCGGCACCTTTTCCGCAACCCTCTCCGCATCCCGCACCAGATCGAGCCGTTTGCGCAGTTTCACCTGCGGCACCAGCAGGAAAATCGGTGCGCTGACCTGTCCTCGCCCGGTCTTTGAGCGTGAGGCCACGGCCAGTCCGCGCGTATTGATCCGCGCCTTTTCGGCCACCAACAGGCTGGGGCCATTGCGGCGATAGATGAATCGCAGCCGCATGCCCCGGCGGCGCTCCCATTCCGCTGGTGTCATGCGCGCGCCACCCCGGCCCTTTCCGGCAGCCTCGGTCGGGATTGCCAGCCAGAACCCGGATTTTGAACGGATCAGCGCGCCGCGATCATGGGCGTTGATGATTTCCGGGGCGTTGCTCCAGATAAATGCGGCGGCATTGATACTGTCGCCGCTGGTCGGATAGGTCTTGTTGCGGATGGTGCGCGGCAGGCGATGGCCGAGACCCGCGCGGGTGATTTGCTCGCGCCAGTCCTGCTTCAACTCGGCACCGGCGACCTTCATCGCAGCGGTGACCGCGCGCTCCCCGGCTTTGATTTCCTGTTCCAGCAACGCCACCAGGTCGGGCGAGAAATCAACGGTCAGCTTCATGCGGGCACCAGTTCTGCTGTCCAGATCAGCCGCTCTGAGTCCCGAACTGGTTCACCCTGAATGACAAAGCTGTCGGCTCCGAGAATGATCAGATCACCAGGACGGGGATCGGCAAGCTCACTGACGCGTACATCGACTGTGGTTGTGTCGCTGAGAATGCGCGCGCTGCCAAAATCGGTGATGCGATCCGGTGCACGCCGGATGACCCGGATCGGACGTTCCTCTGAGGTGGTGCCCGAGATCCACACAGCTGTCACCGCCATGTCGGCATGGGTAAAGATGCGATCCATGGCGGCAGCAAAGGCGTTCATCATTCCTGTCCGTCAGTTCGAGCTGTGCAGGCGGATGGCAATGCGGGGCCGTTTGTTCACCGGCAGGATCGAGGCCTCGGTCATCAGATCGATCCAGCGTCCCTTTTCGTCCAGATGCTGACGGGCATAGAGCGGTAGGCCGATGGTATTGGCCGCTTCCAGCAGGTTGGCAGGACCGCCATAGGTGGTGAACGTATCGAACGTGCCCATTGGAAAGGCGATGCCATCGCCTGCTGGGATCAGCCGTTCCGTGACCCCGGTCGAGAGGGTGACGCTACCATTGTATTCCTCAAACAGGATGCCCGCGAAGGGGAATGCGCGGCGCATGTCCTCGCGCAGGGGCTGGGCACCGGTGGCGGCGAAGAACTTGTAGGCGTCCGCCGTCTTGGAATGCGAGATCAGCTTGTCGAAGAACTCGGAACTGACCAGCGCATGCACGCTGGTCATCGACTCGCCCAACAGGTTGTCCTCGACACTGCGCAGGACGGTGCGGACCTTGCCCTGCACATTGGTACCGGCAGTGCCCAGTACGAAGTCCACCGCGATCTGGGACAGCCCGAACTCGGTGAAGTAATTGTAGAGCGTGGTGCCCGCGCCGTCTTTCACAATGCCGCGCAGCGCGTTCATCTCCATGTATTCGCGGGTCTGGGCATGCTTGCGCCGCATCAGGGTCAGCTTGCGGTTCATCACCTCCAGCAATGGATCGGCGGCGTCTGACATGCCAATGGCCGGGACCCCCTGGATATCTGCGGGCAGGATCACATCATCATGCGGGATCCACGGCAGGGCGAAGGAGCGCATGGAGCGCCCCTCGCGCTGGCCCAGCGTTGCAGGGCCGCCCAGCGGAACCGAGGGCAGAAGGCTGAGAATGCCCTCGAACTGCTCGATGATGACGGAGCGCTGGGTCACGCCTTGAAAGCGGAACAGACCAATCTGCGCCAGACGGGAATGGAGGTTGGGCAGGATGTTAATGGCCTGCGTCATTTCGGCCAGTGAATAGCCGCCGGTATCAAAGGGATTGCGGGTGATGCTCATGGGGTGCTCCGGGGAATGAGAGGGATAAGGAGATGCGGATCAGGCGGCGTCTCGGGCAATGATGCCCAGCGCCGCAAGTTCGGTAATCTTGGTGGTGATCTTAGCGGCGTTATCGACGGTGGCACCGTAAGCCAACCCTGCGCGCGACACGATTGCCGGGCCACGGGTCACGACGGTGCCGATGGCGTCCGCCAGCGTGGCGTCGACCGGGTAGAGCAACACGGCGGCGGCAACCTCTGCACCATCTACGCCCCCGTCACTGGCAAGGGTGTATTTGCCATTGACGGTAATGCGCCCGAGGACGGAGCCAACGGGATAGGCAATACCGGACAGCAGGGTGATGGTGTCGCGGGTATAGTTCGGGTTGACCTCGTACTTGAGGACGTCGCCCATGCTGGGCGGTTGAGTCAGGACGGTCATGGGTCAGGCTCCGTGAGTGGGGGAAGGTATGGGGTTGGTGGATTGGCGCGCCAATCAGCGTGTGGCTTCGGTCGCCGCCTTTTTGGCCGCGGCGATCAGCGGGCTGTCCCTCGCGGCTGCAGGTGCAGGCGCGCTGGCAACGATCCCGGCAGCATCACCGCGCGCGGCCAGATCCTCGAGCACCTGCGCGCGCAGGGCTTCCGGTTTCAGGCCACGTTTCACCGCATCTGCGGCATCGATCTGCACACCGAGCCGGGAAGCCTGTGCGCAGACCTGAGCCACCTCGGCGGCTTCGGCGCGGATGGCATCGGCATCCGGAGCTGTAGCGACGGGCACAACCGAGTCGGATTGTTGCGATGATGTGGTGGCAGCCGGGACCGGTGCCTGCGCTGGCGATGTTTCCACCTGCGGCGAGGGTATTTTGGGGACCGTTTCATCGGCGGGATCTGTGGTTGCGTTCATGGAGATTTCCTTTCGGGTTGGAGAATGGGTGATGCGTGAAGGCCGGGGCGTAACCGGGATGGTGGCGGGCCGGTTCAGGGCCTCGGCAAAGGCCTGAAATGCGCTGCGGGGATCGGCCACGGCATCAGCCAGACCAGCGGCCACGGCCTCGTTGCCGCGTAAAACCGCCGCCTCGGTATCCAGCGCGGCATGCACATCCAGCCGGTTGCCACGACCGGCGGCGACGGTCTGGGCAAACAGGGTTCGCAAGCCTTCCAGCTCACCTTGCATTCGCACGCGGATCGCTTCGGGCAGCGGTTCATAGGGATTGGCATCGGTCTTGTGTGCCCCGGCGTGCACCAGCGTGACGGTCACGCCTTTCTGTTCGAGCATGCCGCTCATTTCGGTGTGCAGGGTCACAACGCCGATGCTGCCAACAGCACCGGTGCGCGGCAGGGTGATGTGATCCGCCTGGGACGCCAGTGCATACCCAGCTGAGAGCGCATGCTCGGCAACAAAGGCATGGACAGGTTTGACCTCTCGCGCCGCGCGGATGCGATCGGCCAGATCAAAGGCCCCGGCAACCTCGCCGCCAAAGCTGTCGATCTCCAGTGCAATGCCCCGCGCGGCCGGGTCGGCCACCGCCGCGTCGATCTGCGCTGCAATCCCTTCATAGGATGTCAGCCCCGAGGACTGGCCGATCCATGCGCCGCGATGCACCAGAGTTCCGGCGATCTCGATCACAGCGATGCTATCGATCAGCGTGAAAGGCCGATCCTCGTTGTCCTTCTGGCGCGCGGCAATTCCACCGCCGATTAGCGACGCGTGGGCTGGTAGAGCGATGCGAGTGACATCAGCTTCAACCAGATCGCCACCCTGGAAGGTAATTTCTTGTCCTGCGATCCGGGGTCCGAGACCAGAGAGAAAGGCCAGTGCCTTGGATGGCTCCACCATCAAAGGCGTATTGAATGCGCGCTGGGCGATCCGGGCGTGACAGGCCCGAACGCAGTCCAGGAAAGTTGGCTGACGTCCACGACCCTAAAACCCGCAGCCGTAATATGGCGGCGATCCGGGGGAAGGACACAAAGCCGGAACTGATTATCCGCAGGAGTTTGCATGCTGAAGGGTACAGGTTCCGCCTGCACGACAAACGGCTGTCGGGAAAACCTGATCTTGTTCTCAGAAAGTACAATGCCGCAGTTTTTGTAAATGGCTGTTTTTGGCACGGCCACAACTGCTGTCTGTTCAAATGGCCCAAAACACGTGAAGCCTTCTGGCGCGACAAGATCGGCGGCAATGTGAAACGGGATCAATGCAATCAAAACAAGTTACTGTCTGGCGGTTGGCGCGTGGGCGTCATCTGGGAATGTGCTTTAAAGGGTCGGGAGCGTTTGCCTCAGGACGAACTTATTGACAGGATCACCCATTGGTTGTCCTCTGATGCGGAAGAATTCTGCATCAGGGGCTATTGTGGCGATTGAAACATTAGAAAAGCTGCTATTCGTGTTCAGCGATCTCGGAGCATCCCGGATTCTGGCAAAGCCTCTTGCTGCCAATGACAATTCCAAAAACCAAGTCTATCTCGGCGGTGGGTTTGGCGCGCTGAACATCATCCCCCATGGTGAAATCACCACAGATGAGACCATGCGGGCCGGGAGCGTTCGAAAACGCGACAAGGCCCTCGTGAACTTCTACTGGGTCAACGGGGAAGGTGCTTTCCGGGCCCCCGATGCCCAGCTCATT
>DAOUQK010000236.1 GCA_030625695.1 Paracoccaceae bacterium
CATCGGATTTGCCCGGCACGATCACCACACCTGTATCAGCGAAGCGCTGCAACAGGCCGAATTACGGTGCAGTCGGTTAAAGCTGCAATTCACCCCGGTACGCCGCCGGGTGTTAGAGATTTTGTTGCAGGATCACCGCGCACTTGGGGCTTACGACATTCTCGAAGTGTTGGCCTCAGACGGTCTTGGCTCTCAACCGCCAGCGGTCTACCGCGCACTGGATTTTCTGGTCGGGCACGGATTGGCGCATCGGATCGAACAGATGAACGCCTATACCGCCTGTGCCCATCCCAGCCACGACCACACGCCTGCCTTTCTGATCTGCCGTACCTGCAAGGCGGTCGCCGAAGCCGAAACCGAACTGGATCAGGGGCGGCTTGGAGCAGCGGCGAAATCCACCGGCTTTACCATCGAACGCATCGTCGTCGAGGCCGAAGGCCTGTGCCCCAATTGTGCACAAACACAGGCGCAAACACAGGCACAGGCCCCGTCATGACCGACCCGGTAAACCCAGTGATCAGTGCCCGTGACCTAAGCGTTCGGATTGGCGGCCAATTGGTCTTGCACGACGTCAACGTCGACATCGCCCCGGGCGAGATTGTCACCATTGTCGGCCCCAATGGGTCCGGCAAATCAACCTTCCTGCGGGCTTTGATTGGTGCTGTCCCGCTTGCGTCTGGTCGCATTGAAAAATCCGCCAACCTGCGCATCGGCTATGTGCCACAAAAGCTAGCAATCGACGCGGGCCTACCGATGACAGTGAACCGTTTTCTCAGCCTGCCGCGTCGGATCAGCGCCGCCGACACACGCGCCGCGCTTGCCCGCGCCGGTGCCGCTGCCTTTGGCGAGCGGCAAATGGCGGACCTTTCGGGAGGCCAGTTTCAGCGGGTGCTGCTGGCGCGGGCCTTGCAGGAACGTCCACAGCTTTTATTGCTGGACGAGGCCACCCAAGGGCTGGATCAACCGGGATCAGCGGCGTTTTATACTTTGATCGAAGACCTGCGCCGCGACATCGGCTGCGCCATTGTCATGGTCAGCCACGATTTGCACGTGGTCATGGCCGCAAGCGACCGGGTTATTTGCCTGAACGGTCACATCTGTTGTCAGGGCACGCCCGAAATTGTCGCCAGCGCCCCGCAATACCGCGCCTTGTTCGGCTCGGGCACCAAAGGCGCATTGGCGCTGTACCGCCATGAACATTCCCATTCGCACGATCATGATCACGCCCATGACCACCATGAGGCAAAGCATTGATGCTGGATGATTTCACCACCCGCGCGGCCCTGGCAGCACTTGGCGTCGCCCTTGCCGCTGCCCCCCTCGGCTGTTTCGTGGTCTGGCGGCGGATGGCCTATTTCGGCGAAGCCACGGCGCATGCGGCGATCCTTGGCGTGGCGCTGTCGCTTGGTCTGTCGCTGCCGATGGTGCCGGCCATCCTTGTGGCGGCATTGGTTATGGCCGGTGCTGTCACCATCCTGAACGGGCGTGGCCATGCCATGGACACCAGCCTGGGTGTGCTGGCCCATAGCGCGCTTGCTGCCGGTCTGGTGGCTGTCGCCCTGCTAAGCCCTGTTCGCATTGACCTGACCGGCTATCTGTTCGGTGATATACTGGGGGTCAATAAAAGTGACTTAGCGGTGATCTGGGGCGGTATGGCTGTGATTCTGGGGCTGTTGTTCTGGCGCTGGTCCGCCCTGTTGACCGCCACCCTGAACCCCGATCTGGCCCGCGCCAGCGGCATCGACCCAAGACGCGAAGAGTTTGGCCTGACCATAGCCCTTGCCATTGCCGTGGCGGTCGCCATCAAAGTTGTTGGTGTGCTGCTGATCGCCGCCCTGCTGATCATCCCCGCCGCCGCCGCCCGCGCCCTGACCCGCACCCCCGAAGCCATGGCAATGCTGGCGGCTTTGCTGGGCGCCACCTCGGCGCTTGGCGGGTTATGGGTTGCCTTTGTTCTGGATACACCGACCGGCCCCAGCATCGTCTGCGTTGCGGCCGTGTTGTTCGTGCTGACCACAGTAATCAGCGCCCTTCGCGGATAAGCCCTCAAACGCCGGAACCCACCCGCATTGCGAGTGGGTTCCAACTGTTCTCAGATATTCAAAGCCGGGGATCAGCCAAACATGTCGGCTGTGATCCCGTTATACCAGCCAACGCTTTCTTCGTAAGTCGCCTTGCGCAGAGATGCGTCTTCACCAGTCTTGCTGATGAACCCGTCGACCTTGGCAATCTTCTCGTCCGTGGCCTCATAGGTGGCACCAACTTTAACACCATCATCAGTGTCCAGCAACGACCAGCAGGTGTTCGAGAACTTGGCCGGGAACACTTTTGAACCCGTCAATGCTCCGCGTACCGCCATCGCCGCAACCTTGGCCTGGCTGTTGGCCGAGAAACCGGATTTTGGCATATCACCCTGCGAACAGGCATCGCCCAGAACATGAATATTCTCATCAATCTTACTTTGCATGGTGTGGCCATTCACCGGCGCCCAATTGCCATCGTTGATACCGGCCAATTCGCAAATGCGACCCGCCTTCATTGCCGGAATGACGTTGCACACGTCTGCCTTGATCACATCACCGTCGATATCAACGGTCATCGCCGCCGGATCAACCGTCACATTGCCGCCGCCAAAGTCGGGACCAACCCATTCGATCATCCCGTCATAGTGATTGCTCCAGCCTTCCTGAAACAACGCTTGCTTGGAGAACTTTGGCTTGGGGTCGGCAATGATGATCTTGGCAGTCGGATTATTCGCCTTCAACGTATGTGCCACCATCGAAATTCGCTCGTACGGCCCAGGAGGGCACCGGAACGGGTTCGGCGGGGCCACCATCACATAGGTGCCACCCTGTGGCATGGAATCGATCTGTGCCTTCAGCAACTCGCTCTGCGAACCCGCCTTATAGGCGTGCGGCATGGCGTTTTGCGCGGAAATGTCCCAGCCGTTAACAGCGCCTTCGACAAAATCAATGCCAGGGCTCAGGATCAGACGGTCATAGTTCAGCGACCCACCACCAGCGAGGCTGACAGTTTTGGCATCGCGGTCAATTCCGACGGCCCAGTCATGCACCACGTTAACGCCGTATTCGGACGCCAGCGTGCCATAGGTATGACCGATGCTGGACAAATCGCGGAAACCACCCAGATACAGGTTCGAGAAAAAGCAGGTGTAATATTTGCGCGTTGGCTCCACCAGCGTCACATCAATCTCACCCTTGGACCCCTTGGCGATATAGCGCGCCGCAGTCGCGCCACCGGCACCACCACCAACAATCACCACCTTGGGTTTACCACCATGACCATCGGCCATCACCATCGGAGCAGCTAAGGATGCGGCAGCAACTGCCGCCCCCTTGCCCATGAAATTTCTTCTGTTCAGTGTCATGTTCTTCCCTCTTGTTTTAAGTCATTCAGGTCGTTCACTTGTCGGCATCCCCGCTCATTCAAGGTTGCCGAAATATGCAGCCAACGCTGCAATCTCTTCATCGTCCAATCGACCGGCCATCATCTGCATGACCGGATGGCTGCGTACTTTGGTCTTATAGGCGTGCATGGCGATGACAAAATCCTCGGCGGGCCAAAGGACAATCGACGGAATGCCCTGATCCGATCCGTCCTTTTGATGGCAGGTCGTGCATTCGCTCGCCAGATATTCGCCGTATTCCGGGTCCCCAACCAGAGCCAGTATCTCGGGCGACAATTTCACCTCACTCAACACCGCTGTTGGTGCCGCCTCGGGGATGTTCTGGGGATTGTCGGAATAGGCGCGCAGAAAGGCCAGCACATTGGCGCGGTCATGTTGCTTTTTCAGCCCCCGAAAGCTCATCCTGGTGCCAGAAACCAGAGCTTTGGGGTTTTCCAGATAGGCGTCCAAATGCTCCAGATCCCAGAGCAACCCCCCGTCCGCTGCGCGCCGCAAACCTTTAGAGTATTTGAACCCCTCAACCGTCGCCGCCGCGCGATCAAATACGCCATTCAGATGCGGCCCAATCCGGTTTTTCGCACCCTCGCCAACCTGATGGCAACCCTTGCACTTATTGAACACCTTGGCACCCTTTTCGGCGTCGCCAATCGCATGCACATCATGTTCCGCCCACGCAGGTGCCCCAAGCAGGCCAAACCCAAGAAATACCCCATAAATCCAACGCATTATATCATCCTTTTTGCGAGGCCAAAAAGGCGATGACCGCCTTTATGTCGGCCTGGGCCGTTAGCCCTGAAAAACTCATTCTCGTTCCCGGCATATAGCCCTTGGGATCATCCAGAAACGCCGCCAGTTCCGCGTCATCCCAAACCAGCCCGGCCTTGGCTGCACTACGCATTTCATCTGAATATAAATAGTCCGCCTGCGCGGCGCGCGCGCCAACAATCCCGTTCAGGGCCGGTCCAACCCGGTCCCGCGCGCCTTCCCCGACCTGATGACAGGCTTTGCACTTGCCGAACACCTTTTCGCCCAGTTCCACCAGCCCGGTTCCTACTGCAGCCACCAGTGGCGCTGGCGTCAGATCAAGATCGCTGGCGCGTTTGGTGATCTTTACTGGTTGGCGGCAATCGTTCATGCAGGGGTCGGCGGAAAACTTTGGATATTCCATCACCGCGCGGTCATCGACTATAAAGCCTTCGACATTGGGCATTTTCACATCAAGGAAATTATCCCGGCTCAGCACAAAATCATCCTCGACCAGATCACTGGAATACAGCAGGAACGCCACCAGAGAATAGACCTCGTCCACCTCCAACGTCTGCGCATTTCCGTAAGGCTTGGACCGATAGATAAAGTCCCAAACGGTCGACAAATAAGGCCAATACGACCCGACCGTCTTGACCGGGTCCGCATCCGCCAAGGTGTCAATCCCGCCCGAAAGGGTCGGCCAATTGTCCACCCCTTCGGCAAAATCCCCATGACACGCGGCACAGCGTTCGCCAAACAGCAGATCGCCGTCTTCGACCGAGCCTTGCCCCATCGGCAGGCCAGTTCCGTCCGGTTGAACCTCGTGATTCCAGGCGGCAATCTCGTCCGGCTCTGCCGGGCGGCCAAGAAAGTATGTTCCGGCATGCACAGGTTCCGAAACGCCCGCCACCACACCCAAAATCAGTGCGGTGCAGATTACCAGATCACGCCACTTCGACATTTTCAACAACCCCCTCGGCACTTACCCACCAGGTCTGTATGCCATTGTTATGATAGGTTGAATTCAGACCCCGAACGCTGCGCAGATCATCCTTTTTCGGTTGTACATACCCCGTTGCGTCGCGCGCGCGCGATTGCAACAGCATCTCTTGCCCGTCCCAGATATGATCCAGATAAAACCGGGTCAGCGCCTTGTCGCGTGCCTGTCCATCCAGCCGCGCAGGCGTCCAGTTCACCCCGCCATCCAGCGAAATATCGACGCCCTCAATCGCTCCGCGCCCCGACCACGCCAGCCCGGTTATCACCAGCGGCCCCGATCCATGTTGGATCGGCATTTGCGGACTGGGCGCCGTAATCACCGATTTGGCGTCCATCTCCCAGGTCCATTTGCGGGCAATGCCATTGTCCAGAAGGTCGGTATATTTCGACGTCTCCTCCTTGGTCTCCACCGGGCCTTTGGTGATCTCAATCCGGCGCAACCACTTGATCCAAAGGTTGCCTTCCCAGCCCGGCACCACCAATCGTACCGGATACCCATGCTCTTTGCGCAGCGCCTCGCCGTTGGCCTTGAACGCCACCAGGCAATCATCCAGCGCCTTGTCCAACGGGATAGAACGGCCATTGGAAGACGCATCAGCACCTTCAACAAACACCCATTTGCCAGTCGTCTGAATCCCGGCCTCTTCCAGCAGCAACCGAAGTGGCACGCCGGTGTACTCCATGTTGTGGATCATGCCGTGGGTAAACTGCGCGCCGTTCAACTGCGCGCCGTTCCATTCCATGCCGGAATTGGCGGCGCATTCGCAGAAATATACGTGGTTTTCGCG
>DAOUQK010000203.1 GCA_030625695.1 Paracoccaceae bacterium
GTCCGGGTCAGCGCAATGAAACAGCATTGGCGGCACAAACGCACCTTTGTCGGGGTCCGCGCCATCGACTGTGAAATTGTCAGGATCGCCAAATACCCGTTCGGCCTCGGCGGCGATCAAAGCGGCCTTATCCAGAACGTCACGCTTTTGCCCGGCGCTGACCAGCGCCCCCATGCGGGTGGCCTCAAGACGGGGATCGCCGATTCGGGTTTTGCTCAATCGTTCTGAAAGGGCGGCAATCACGGCATCCACCTGCCCAACCGGCGCAATGATACGGCGGATGGCCGTGCATTTCTGACCGGCTTTGGCGGTCATCTCGCGGCTGACCTCTTTGACAAAAAGATCGAACTCCGGCGTGCCTGGGGTTGCATCCGGCCCAAGTATCGACGCGTTCAGGCTGTCTTGTTCCGCGACAAACCGGGTGGCGTTTCGCAGCAACACCGGGTTCGCGCGCAGTTTCAGCGCCGTATCGGCGGACCCAGTAAAACTGACCACATCCTGACCACCCAGATGGTCCAGCATATCGCCCAAGCCCCCCGCCACCAGTTGCAAC
The DNA here is from genome assembly GCA_030625695.1 of Paracoccaceae bacterium. Classification (GTDB taxonomy): domain Bacteria; phylum Pseudomonadota; class Alphaproteobacteria; order Rhodobacterales; family Rhodobacteraceae; genus NVQY01. The sequence goes on from DAOUQK010000203.1 coordinate 554, forward strand.
GCCCCCGCTGGCAACAAACCGGAATCCAGCATCAATCGCACCGCCAGTTCAGTGACATAACAGGTGTTGGTCGCCGGTTTCACAATTGCCGGAACCCCAGCCAACAAAGTCGGTGCCAGTTTTTCCAACATCCCCCAGACTGGGAAATTGAAGGCGTTGATGTGCACCGCGACCCCCAGCATCGGCGTGCAAATATGCTGACCCAGAAAGCTGCCGGTGCGGCTAAGCTGCTCAACCTCACCGTCAACATAAACGTGCCCATCCGGCATCTCGCGCCGCCCTTTTGAGGCAAACACAAAACACGTGCCGATGCCGCCATCAATATCGATCATGTGGTCGGCCTGCGTCGCACCGGTATCAAACGACAGATCATACAGCGCCTGCTTGTGCTGGCCCAGGTGGCCCGCCAGCGCCTTAAGCATCCGGGCGCGGTCGTGGAAAGTCATGGCGCGCAAGGCCGGTCCGCCCACGTTGCGCGCGTGATCCAGCATCGCCAGAACATCCAACGCATCATTACCGGCGCGTGCAATCACCTCACCCGTGATGGCGCTGGCGATATCGCGCGCGCCCGCCCCCCGTGAAGTCCCCGGTGCGATCCATTGACCGGCGGCAAAACTGTTGACCTGTTGGATGCTCATATCACTCTCCTCATACGTTACCATTATTATTGACCAACCGTTCGGTTTATGCAAGATGAGAGACAACAATTGGGGGATAGTATGAGCGATAGCATTCTGGTTCAGGATCATGGGCACTGGCACGAAATCACGCTGAACCGCCCCGACCGACTGAACAGCTTCAATGACGCGATGCATGTGGCCCTACGCGCCGCGATTGAAGGCGCACGCGATAACGGCGCACGGGCGATCCTGCTGACCGGTGCTGGACGCGGGTTTTGTGCCGGACAGGATCTGGGCGACCGCGATCCCTCAAAAATGGACGGGCCGCCGGATTTGAGCAAGACAATCCTGAAATGGTACGCGCCACTTATCCGTCTGATCCGCTCGCTGGAATTCCCGGTAATCTGCGCGGTAAATGGCGTGGCGGCCGGGGCCGGGGCCAACATTGCTTTGGCCTGCGACATTGTCCTGGCGGCGACCAGTGCCAAGTTCATCCAAAGTTTCGCCCGCGTGGGTTTGGTCCCGGACGCAGGCGGCAGTTTCGCCCTGCCGCATCTGTTGGGCGAGGCCCGCGCCAAAGGTCTGGCCCTGACGGCGATGCCATTACCCGCCACTCAAGCCGCCGAATGGGGGCTGATCTGGAAGGCAATCCCGGACGCGGACCTGATGGCTGAAGCCCGCACAATGGCTGCCAATATGGCGCAAGGGCCAACCGTTGGGCTGGGACTGACGAAGATGGCAATTCAATCGGCGGCGACCAATACGCTGGACCAACAGCTTGAACTTGAGGCGCAATACCAGAAGATCTGTGGAGAAAACTCGGACTACGCCGAAGGGGTCAGCGCCTTTCTCGGTAAACGCGCACCCGTTTTCACCGGACCAAAATCATGACACCAAGGGAACGCGCCGAACGCAGCGCAGCGGCGATGATGGCGACGGACAAAGCCTCGCCCTGGGTCGGGATAAAGTTGCAAACGGTGGATGAGGGCAGTGCTACGATGACGCTGGATGTGCAAAGCCATCATTGCAACGGCCATGGCATCTGCCACGGCGGCATCATCTATACCCTGGCCGATACCGCCTTTGCCTTTGCCTGCAACAGTCGCAATCAGTCCACTGTAGCACACCATAATGCGATCAGCTATCTGACACCGGGCCAACCGGGCGACCGGCTGACTGCCGAGGCAAGTGAGACCAGAATGGCCGGGCGAACCGGCATCTATGACGTTACGGTCCGCAATCAGAACGATCAGGTGATCGCCGAATTCCGCGGCATTTCGCGTGCGATCAAAGGCCAGCATTTTGACGAAAACGAAGGAACCGCGCAATGAAAGACCTAAGCCCGAAACCCTCCGACCTTGAGCCGATAGAAACCGCCTCCCGCGATGAAATCCAAGCGTTGCAACTAAAGCGGCTGAAGTGGTCTCTGCGACACGCCTATGACAACGTAGCGATGTACAAAAAACGTTTTGACGAGGCCGGGGTACATCCTGATGACCTCAAATCCCTGTCTGACATCGCCAAATTTCCGTTCACCTACAAAGACGATCTGCGCGATAACTACCCGTTTGGCCTGCTGGCCGTTCCGCGTTCCGAGATCATTCGCATTCACGCCTCCTCCGGGACCACAGGCAAATCAACCGTGGTGGGATATACCAAAGGCGACATCGACAATTGGGCCGACCTTGGCGCGCGGTCTTTGCGTGCTTCGGGCCTGCGCAAGGGCGACATGGTGCATAACGCCTATGGTTACGGTTTGTTCACTGGCGGGCTTGGCGCGCATTACGGCATTGAACGGCTGGGCGCCACCGTGGTGCCGATGGGCGGTGGGCAAACCGAGAAACAGGTCACACTGATCAATGATTTCCGCCCCGACGGAATAATGGTCACCCCGTCTTATATGCTGAATATTCTCGAGGCATTTCACAAGGCCGGACTGGACCCGCGCGAATGTTCGTTATCGGTTGGCGTTTTTGGTGCCGAACCCTGGACCAACGCCATGCGTGAAGAAGTCGAAGCGGCGTTTGATATGCATGCGGTCGATATCTATGGACTAAGCGAGATCATGGGGCCGGGTGTCGCCAACGAATGTGTCGAGACCAAAGACGGGCTGCACATCTGGGAAGACCACTTTTACCCCGAAATCATCAACCCGGAAACCGGCGAAGTGGTCAAAGACGGAGAGCCGGGCGAATTGGTGTTCACCACCCTGACCAAACAGGGCCTGCCAATGATCCGCTATCGCACCCGCGACCTCTCAAAGCTTCTGCCGGGCACGGCGCGTTCGATGCGGCGGATGGAAAAGATCACCGGGCGTTCAGACGACATGATCATCCTGCGCGGCGTCAACGTGTTCCCGACCCAGATCGAGGAACAGGTAATGGCAACCGGCGGCCTGGCACCTTATTATCAGATCGAGCTGTATAAGTCGGGCCGAATGGACGCGATGCGGGTGATGGTCGAGGTCGAGCCCAAGGCCGCCGGCGCGGCCAGCAAAGCGGCAGCCGAACGGATGTTAGCCAAGCGGATCAAGGACGCGGTTGGCGTGTCCACCGAAGTCATCGTTGGCGACCCCGGCTCTGTCGCGCGCTCCCAAGGCAAGGCCGTCAGGGTAATCGACAACCGCACCAAGGGTTAGACGCATATGGCCCGCACCATCGCCAAAGACCACGACCAGAAACGCGCGCATATATTGCGGGCGGCGGCGGTGGTGTTCGCCGACCAGGGGTTTGACCGCGCATCGATGAGCCTGCTGGCGCGCGAATGCGGGATATCCAAGGCCAATATCTATCACTATTACGATGGCAAAATGGCGATCCTGTTCGACATCCTCGACAGCTATCTCAAGGCATTGCGGGACAGGGTATTGGCGGTCGAGATGGTCGGCAAAACCCCCGAGCAGACCTTGCAAGCCATCATCACGGAAATCCTGTTGGCCTATCAGGGCGCGGACCACGAACACCAAGTGCAGATCAGTGCGATGTCGGCGCTGCCGCACGCGCAACAGGAACAATTGCGTGGATACCAACGAGAGTTGGTGCGCTTTGTCGATGTGGCGATCCGGGCCAACGCGCCCGAAGTCTTTGAAGGCGATGCCAGTAAACTGCGCGCGACGACCATGTCGGTGTTTGGCATGCTGAACTGGTATTACATGTGGAATTCCGGGGCCGGGTCGCAGGCGCGGGACGACTATGCTCAGATGGTTTGCCATATGACTCTGCATGGGATTAAGGGACTTTAGAAAACAGCCGCATTGCCCTGCGCAACCCAAGCGTACCAACCATTGACGTCCGGCCTTTATTACACCACCCTCTGATAACATGTCATATATGACATGTTATCAGAGGGTGGTGTATAATCGCACTTACAAGTGCTGCTGTGCCATAAATAATAGGCGTTGGGGCAAAGGTTTCTTTGCTGCTAACCAGATTTTCAGATACGTCACCCATGCTGCCACAATGTTTCGCGCGCGAAACATTCACTCAAATTGTCGGCAATTCTTTAACCTGTTGGTAATGCGGTTCACCCTAAAGGGCATGCGCAATACGAGGCTTGATCTCGCGTCGTATCTGCTCACCCACCTTATGGCGCGCGCGTTCCAGATCATGTTCGGTCTGCAAGGTTACCCAGAAATCCGCCGCCGTGCTGAAAAAGCGGGCCAAGCGCAACGACAATTCCACCCCGACGCTGGACTCACCCTTTAACAGGTCGTTCATCCGCCCTTCGAGTACGCCAATACTGGTCGCCAATTCAGACACTGAAATACCCAGCGGCGTCATGAATTCATCCCGCAAGACATCGCCCGGACGCGGGCACAGGAACACCGGCTCGACCGCCTTTGCTTCCTCATCCGGCGCAAGAAGCTGCATTTCGGTGGCGTAGCCCGCTGCCTTCCACGCATCCATCCCGCCGGTCATATGCACAATGTCCTTGTGCCCTTCGTTCAGCAGCATCTTACCAGCCGCCTCAGAACGTTTGCCCACCGCGCAATGCAGTACGATATTTCGACCCGGCAGGGTTGGGAAAAATTCGGCGTCAAAGCTGGACAAGGGCAACAACAGGGCGCCGGCAATATGCTCGGCCTCGTATTCCGTGGTTTCGCGTACATCCACCAATAGAATCTCGTTACGGTCCAACCAATCCTTGATCTGTTTCACATCGGCGGCCCGCACAACGCGCTTTGGCTTGCTGGTCATGGTCATTCCCCTTTGAACGCCGGGCATCTAACCCGAATCGAGTCCAAACTTGCGTCCATTTTCCATAACCTTCAACCGCGTTATTATTTGCGATAGGTGCCTGACACGGGCTGCCAATCTCTGTCACCGCAATGAATTTCGATGAATTATACCAACCCGTCCAATGATTGACCGGCCCCTGGCCGGTAGGGTGGGAAATTTTGCCCACCTTTGTTGCGATCAATGAGGCGGTGGGCAGTCCTGCCCCCCCTTGTCTCTTCCAAATCTGTCATATGTAGTACAGGCAGACGAGCCCCCGTCCCACCCTTGGTCTTGAAAGACCGTGGCGTAGCTTGGGGCTCGTCTGCCTTATCTCCCATCACCCTGAACAGTTGCATGGGGCGTGTCCCACTACGATCCGACCCCGCAGATCAAGGATAGGTATCATGAGCATGGCAGAAAACTTCATCGGCGTCGATATTGCTAAGAACTGGATCGACGTATTTCACCTTAACACTGGTAGATCGCAAAGGATTTTATCGACAAAACATAAGCTGACCAAGTTCGCCAGCACTTGCGGCAACGCTCTTGTGGTGCTCGAGCATCCGGCAGCTATGAACGCCCCCTGTGCGAGGCTCTCGTCCGTGTCGGCGTGGATTATTCCCGCGTTAACCCGCGCCACGCGCGCGCGTTCACCCAAGCCCGCGGGCGTCTGGTCAAGACCGATCAGGTCGACGCAAAAGGGTTGGCCGACATGGGCCGCGCCCTGGAGTTGACGAACTTTACCGCCTGATCCCAACCGCGCCTGCCTGGCCGATCTGGTGGCGCGGCGTGATAATCTTGTGGTGACGATCCGACGTGAGAAGAACCGTGCTCTGCAAGCCGGGGATGCGTGGATCAGAACGGAAACCAAAGGCATTATCAGAGTGTTAGAGAGCAATCGGATCAGAATTGAGGCCGAGATCAACACCCTTGTCCACACCCATCGTGACCTGCGCGCCCAAAGCCGTCGCCTCTGCACAGCGCCCGGTATCGGCCCGACAATCTCTGCGGCCATCCTCGCGTTACTGCCCGAGTTGGGCCAGCTCAACCGTCACCAGTCCGCCAGTCTCGCAGGCCTTGCCCCGCATGCATGCGTGTCCGGCCTTCATCGTGGAAAACGCCGCATTTGGGGCGGGCGCGCGGGTTTGCGGCGGGTGCTGTATCTCGCGGCTTTCATCGCTTCCCGGTATGACCTCCGAATCAAGGCGTTCCGGCAGCATCTGCAGGCTGCAGGAAAGCCTGTGAAACTGGCGATCACGGCATGTGTGAGGAAACTGCTAACCATCCTGCATGCCATGTTCAGGGATGATAAAGACTACATTGCAACCGCTGTTTGAAAGACAGTTGCTACGCCTGACGATAACGATGCGATGTTTCTGCCCCTTGGTAGTATACCAACCCGCCCAAAGACCGGCCTGTCATTGTTGCGTAGGATGGGTTTTCAACCCATCATCCCTTGG
>DAOUQK010000221.1 GCA_030625695.1 Paracoccaceae bacterium
GCCGCCAGCGCATAAAGCCACGACGTTCGTACCGGCGTCGGCGGCAAGATCACCTTGTCCAACCCCTCCATCATGTCGCCAAACACAGTGCCGACAGCGCACCCACTGGTTCGGGTCTTTTTCTTCAGCTTTTCCTCATACGTAGTCTGCGAGGCCGTGCGCACAACCACCGTCTCAAGTTCCTCATCGTAATCGACCCGCAGGATATCTTCGCCGTCCTGCAACATCCCCTGATTGCGCAAAAACCCCAGCGCCAGATATTCGGGATAGTCACCGATGGTCATTGCGGTGACAATCTCCTGCCCGTTCAGGAAAATCGTCAGGGGTCGTTCTTCGACCACCGAAATCTCGCTGACCTCGCCATTATGGTCCACACCGGTCACGGCACGGGTCAGGCGTGGATTATTCGGATCAGGCGCGATCAGATACGCAGCGTTGTCGCTTGTTTTGGCCAATTGCAACCCCTTTCAATCCCGGATACCCCGGCAAGGTAATTCTAGGGAAACCCTGTGCAACACGCCACCGTCAAATCATACTTCTGGAAAGGTGCGCGGGCCGGAGCGCCGTTTGTCTTCATGGCAGCGCCTTTTGGCATGCTGTTTGGCGTGTTGGCCACCGAGGCCGGGTTCAATCTGCTCGAGACCATGACATTTTCAATCTCGGTCTTTGCCGGGGCGGCACAGTTCACGGCATTGCACCTGATGCAGGAACAGGCCCCGACAGTGATCGTGCTGATCTCGGCCCTGGCGGTGAACCTGCGGGTGGCGATGTATTCCGCGTCCCTTACGCCTTATCTGGGTGGTGCTCCGCTTTGGCAACGGGCCTGCGCCGCCTATCTGGTGGTGGATCAATCATTTGCCTTGTCCATCGCCCAGTACGAATCCGACATCAACATGAGCGTACCCCAACGTCTTGCCTATTTCTTTGGCACCTGCTCCCTGATAGCCCCGGCGTGGTATGTGGCGACACTGGTCGGCGCGCTGGTGGGCACTCAAATCCCTGATTATCTGGCGCTGGACTTTGTCTTTCCGATTGCCTTTCTGGGCATAGTCGCACCGATGTTGCGCACTCTGCCGCATGTCATTGCCGCTGTAACCGCAAGTATCGTCGCCCTGATGTCGGGGGGGGTGCCCTTCAACCTGGGCCTGATCATCGCCGGGGTTTCCGGCATGATGGCGGGCGCACAGGCCGAGGTGATGATGGCGCGCGCCAAGGCAGGTAACTGATGCCAGCACTTGACCACACAACCATCTGGATCGTTATCGTCGGCATGGCCCTTGGCAGTTTTGCCTTGCGATTTCTGTTTATCGGGTTGGTCGGAGATCGCCCGCTGCCGCCCTGGTTCTTGCGCCACTTGCGGTATACGGCCGTGGCAATCGTCCCGGCCCTTGTGGTGCCTCTGGCGATCTGGCCCGAGGCAACCGGCGGCCAGACGGACCCCGCCCGCCTGAGTGCGGCAATTATTACAGTCGCCGTTGCGGTGCTCAGCAAAAACGCTTTTGCCGGGATGCTTAGCGGTGCCGCAACACTTATCGTGTTACTCTACCTGGGGCTTTAGGGTGGCGTTCAAGGCCGCATTGCTACGGGCCAGCCCGTCTTCCAGATCGGCACTGTCGTCTTCATAATACCGGGTCGACTTGACCCCGGGTATCGCTTCGATCTGACTGGAAAGTTTGGTCGGGTACAGAACCGAATTTATGTTCTCGAACCCTGGCACCTGTCGCAATATATTCGACGTGGCACTGGTGCAGAACGCCCCTGGTACCGGCCCGTTACTTAGTGCCAGACGATAGGCGGTCTCGGCTTGTTCACGTGTGACTTCAATCTCTTGCACCAGCACATGATGGGTCGAACGGGCGTGACTGCCGCGGTAAGCCACTTCAACGTTTGGTGTTACCCCGAACAATACATCGTCGCGTTCCGGTACGACATCCGCGCGGAACGATCCGGACGGGTCAAAGATCACCCGCTCAGAGGCATTGATCATCAGGGATGTATGCCCGCCCTGACCCGTGCGATTGTTGACCATGGTGTAGAGCGTGAGAGTCGCTGGTCCGGGCGCGCGATACGCCACTGACGCCACAGCTGCCGGTTCGGCGTTCGGTTGTTGCTTGGCCGCACAACCGGCCATGACCAGCAACAGGACCGCCATAGGAACAAGTCCGACAATCCGCCGCATGGGGCGAAACATCAAGTGCGGAAAATCGCCAGGAACACGGCCAGCACGATGCAGGCAATCACAAACTTTGTGACAATACTGACGAACCCGTCAAAGGTTGCGGTCTGTGACGTAATATCCATTTCGCCGTGCTTGTGTTCAGCCATTTTTATCGTCCTCAGGATTATGTTTCCAAGCTGGATACTGCATTCGCCAGCCAGTGTCATCAAGTCAATCGGCCACAGGTGTAAATCTTGTGTGTACAAGCGATTTGCTATTCTTTGCGCTGATAAAGCCACGCGCCATCGTCACCTTTGGTTCGGGTCACAAGACCGTCATGATAAAGATGCACGACATGTGCCACCGCCTCGACCAGGGCCAGCCCATAGATATCGCCGTCGATCCGACGCTTGAACAGGGTGGCAAAACAGGATGACGCCGGTTTTGGTTCGTCCAGATATTTCAACAACCGCTCAAGGCAGCCGTGGTGATTATCAATCAACTGTCGCATCCGAATCGGCAACCCGGTGAACGGCAGCTTGTGCCCGCCCAGCACCAATTGATCGGCGCGGGCCAGTTTTTTCAACCGCTCGCAGGCTTCCAGCCAACCGGCCAGGGGGTCGGCCTCGGGCTCTGTCGCGTAAACGCCGATGTTGGGGCTGATCGACGACAAAATCTGGTCACCCGAGATTACCAGATTGTCGTCGCGCGACCAGAATGTCGCGTGTTCCGGCGCGTGTCCGTTACCGATGTGAATGTCCCAGGTACGCCCGCCCATCTCAAAGTTGTCGCCTTGCTGAATACGGGTAAATCCCAGAGGCATGGGGGCGACGATATCGGCATAATTGAACGGACGTTCGGTGCGGCGTTTTTCAAGGATTTCGGGGTCCATTCCAGCGCTCTTCCAGAACTCAATTGTCTCGAGCGAGGCCGTGGTCTGATCGTCCAGAAGCAGCATCCGCGCAAACAGCCATGCAGTACGGGTGGTGACCAACTGCGCACCGTGTTCGGATTGAAACCAACCGGCAAGCCCGACGTGATCGGGGTGATGGTGGGTGACAACTACCCGTTTGACCGGCTTGCCCTTAAGCGGCCCGGCCAGCAGATCGCCCCATATCCGGCGGGTGGTTCTGGAGTTAAAACCAGTGTCGATGATTGTCCAGCTATCGCCATCGTCAAGCGCATAGACGTTGACATGATCCAGTTTCATCGGCAGCGGCAGGCGCATCCAGAATACGCCTTTTGCCACCTCGATTGCCTGACCGTGCTCGGGCGGCGTTTCCCACGGATAGCGGAGGGCCATTGGTTCGACTGTGTTCACGGGTTCATCCTTAGGAGAGGGCAGAGACGAGGCCCCGAATCAGGCCCGGGGCTGCTGTATGGGCAGAACTGGTGTGTTTTCAACCCACCAGTTCGTCGATACTTAGGTCATACAACCCGGCCGCACCAGCCTGCGCATGCGCCAAAAGGCCCGCGTGCTCGGGCAACATCCGGGTGATATAAAACCGTGCCAGTTTTTCACGGGGGCCGCCCTTGTCGGCCAATGCCGCCGCCAGATGATAATGCCCGCCTAATACGCGCGCGAATGCCCGCAGGTAAGGAACAGCACCGGCAAATCGCGCGTTCATGTCCTGTTGCGAGATCAGCCATTCGGTCGCTTCGCGCAAGGATTCATTGGCCTGCCAAACGGCTTCGGCCATGCCCGGAAATGCCGCCCGTGCGGTTTCGGCTTGCGCTTCGATCTCATCCATCAGATGGCAGGCAGCGTCACCCCCGTCCATCATTTTGCGCGCCACAAGGTCCATGGCCTGAATGCCATTGGTGCCCTCATAAATCGCTGTCACCCGCACGTCGCGGTAATATTGCGCCGCCCCGGTTTCTTCGATCACGCCCATGCCACCATGCACTTGCACGCAAGTTTGGGACACAGACATGCCGGTTTCAGACCCAAACACCTTGGTGATAGGCGTCAGGAACGCAGCCCGCGCTTTCCAGTCACCTTCGCCCGTTGCCGTGGCCATGTCGGTCGCCACAGCGCAGGACAGCATGATGGCGCGGGCGACAAACACATCCGCTTTCATCTCGCAAAGCATACGCCGCACATCGGCGTGGTCGATGATTGCGCCACTTTCAGTGCGGCCCTGTTTGCGTTCCTGCGCAAAACTCATTGCATGCTGACACGCCGCTTCGGCCACGCCGACGCCTTCGCCGCCCACGCCAAGCCGCGCGTTGTTCATCATTGTGAACATCGCCGCCATGCCGCCATGTTCGTGGCCCACCAGCCAGCCGGTTGCGCCTGCGTAATCCATCACGCAAGTGGGCGAGCCGTGTAGGCCCAGCTTATGTTCCAGCGACACCACTTTAAGGGAATTGGCCACACCGGGGTTGCCGTTTTCGTCCGGCAGGAACTTGGGCACCAGAAACAGGCTGATGCCTTTGGTGCCGGGGGGGCCGTCGGGCAGGCGTGCCAACACCAGATGACAGACATTCGAGGTGAAATCATTGTCGCCCCAGGTGATGAAAATCTTTTGCCCGGTCACCGCAAAAGTGCCGTCGCCATTGTCCACCGCCCTGGACGCCAATGCGCCCACGTCCGAGCCGGCCTGCGGTTCGGTCAGGTTCATCGTCCCGGCCCATTCGCCGCTCATCAGCTTGGGCATATAGAGGTCTTTCAACGCGTCACTGGCATGATGCTCCAACGCCTCAAGCTGACCCTGAGACATCAGGGGGGCCAGTTGCAAAGACAGGCAGGCGCCCGACATCATCTCGTTCACCGTCGCCGTCAGCACCATCGGCAGACCCATGCCGCCGCGTTCAGGATCACCGCTCATGCCGATCCAGCCACCGTCGGCAATCGCCTTCCAGCCATCGGCATATCCCGGAGGCGAGCGCATGACACCGTTCTCAAGCCGGGCTGGTTCAAGATCGCCGGGGCGCTGCAGCGGGGCCAGAACGCCCTCGCACAGCTTGCCGGCCTCGTTAAGGATTGCACTGGCAGTATCACTGTCAGCGTCGCCAAATCGCTCGGTGGCCGATACCTGAGCAAAGCCGACCACATGGGTGAAAAGGAAATCATATTCAGCCAGGGGCGCGCGATAGGTCATTTGGTGGGCCTCATTCGTCTGACGGATCCCTGTGGGTTCTGAGAACCCGGGGCTTGGCAAGTGCTACGGCCACCGCTATGGGGGTGGGCCTGAGGCAATGCAACCCGCCAAGCCCCACAGAAGCAACCAAAACGCCGCGTCACGGATATGGACCAGTCAGAAACACAAATCCTGAACCGGGATGCAACCGGTCTGGCACGCGCTGTCAGCTTTCTGAAACATGGGCGTTTGGTCGCGTTTGCCACCGAAACCGTTTATGGGCTGGGTGCCGATGCCCGTTCGGACGAAGCCGTGGCCGGCATTTTCACCGCGAAAAAGCGCCCCGGATTCAACCCACTGATCGTACATGTTCCGGATGCAGACGCGGCACAGGCCCACGTGATATGGAATGACACCGCCGAAAAACTGGCAGCGGCGTTCTGGCCCGGACCGCTAACGCTGGTCCTGCCACTGCGTCCGGGGCATACTATCGCGCCTTTGGTTACGGCCGGGCTTGACACATTGGCCGTCCGCGCGCCCGCTCACCCCGGCGCACAAAACCTGCTGCGGGCCTTTGGTGGTCCGCTTGCGGCCCCTTCCGCCAATCCGTCTGGCCGGATCAGCCCAACAAGTGCCGCCCATGTGCTGGAAGGGCTTGGTGGGCAAATTGCCGGAATTCTGGACGATGGCGACTGCGCCGTCGGGCTGGAAAGCACCATAGTTGGCCTGACAGGTGACTGGCCTGTATTGCTGCGCCCCGGTGGTGTGACCAGTGAAGCGATCGAGGCCGTGCTGGGTGCGGCGTTGAAGCATCGGTCAAAGGGGGCCACACTGAATGCACCCGGCCAGATGCTGTCGCATTATGCCCCGCGATCCGCGTTGCGCCTGAACGCAGTATCGACCCATCCGGGCGAGGTGATGTTGGGGTTTGGCGCGCAGACCGGCGATTTAAACCTGTCAGACTCGTCTGATCTGAGCGAGGCCGCAGCCAATCTGTTTGCGCATTTGCGCCAGTTGGACACGTTAGGGCAGCCAATTGCCGTCGCCCCAATCCCAGACCACGGGTTAGGCCGCGCAATCAATGACCGGCTGCAACGCGCGGCAGCCCCGCGCAACTGAGGCCTGGCAA